>JAGCTF010000153.1 GCA_017963755.1 Clostridia bacterium
ACTCTATCGTTACGCTGCCGGTACCGGCGCCCACGTCCCAAACTACCGAATCTTTCTCCGGAGAGAGCCGGGAGATCGACACCGCCCGCACTTCGGCTTTGGTTATCGGGACGTTGCCGCGCACGAACTCATCGTCGGGGATCCCCGTCCTTGCGCATTTTTCGGGGCAATCATTTTCGATATATATGATCGACAGCGGGTCGCAGCTGATGTTTTTCAGCTCTTCCGCGGTCCCGCGCGTGAGTTTCTCGTCATCATACGAAAGCTTTTCTCCCACGGCGCAGGAAAGCTCTCCGAGCCCGTATTCGCAAAGCGTGCAGAAAACGGAAGCGGGAGTGTTATCGCCGCCCGTCAGCACGAAAGTTTTCGCGTTGACCGAGACGGTACGGACAATATTTTTTTCTCTCCCGTGCACACTTGCCATTGCCGCGTCCTCCCAGCTTACGCCGAGCTTCGCCGCGAACAATACGCACGATGCTATGCCCGGTACGATCTCAGTATTCTCTTTTCCGAGGGCAGCAATCATTTTTTTAGCGCCGCTGAAGAAGCCGGTATCCCCGCGCATCACTATCGCAGGTCTTCTTACCGAAGGATGCGCCTCGAGCACTTCGCAGACTTTTTGAGGAAGGAACTCGTTAAAAACAGGTTTATGCGTTGAAAGCGCTCCCGTTACGGATGCGGCACCGACCACGGCGTCGCATTCGGCCAGCGCGTTTTTAGCCGCTGCGGTAAGGTATTCAGTGCCGCCCGGTCCTATCCCGACTATGCTGATCCTGCGTTTTGTGACCGCGTATTTTTCCTCGAGCGCAGCCACCGCCTCGTCCAGAGACAGGCCCTGTTTCTGCTCAGGAGCGCCGATGATGACAGGCACAGCACCCGCAGCCTTTGCCGCCTTGATTTTTTCGTCAAACCCGCCGTTCTTTCCGGACGATTTCGTGACAATAAATTTTGCGCCGATCGCCCTGAGCTGAGCGAGGTTCATTTCGTACGAAAACGGTCCCTGGGCGGCAATGATATGTGACGTCTGGATGCCGGCCGAAGCGCAGGCTTCAATCGACGAAACGGACGGAAGCACCCTTGCCCACACGCGCTCCATATCGAGACCCGCGAAAGACCCGAGTTCCTTCGCCCCGGTAGTAAGCAGAATATTGCCCTCGCGGTCCGAGAGCCACTCCTTCGCCTCCGCCACGGTATCAACGTACACCGCTCCTTGAACCTCCCTGTCGGTATCCCTCAAAATACGCATCACTGGAGTATCCGATGCGGCGGCTGCGGCGGCAATATTTTCAGTGACTATTTCGGCGTACGGATGTGTGGCGTCGATCACGAGATCAAACCGTTCCGCAGTGAAAAACCGTTCCATTTCCGTCTCGTCCAACCTGCCTGTGCGTACGTCCAGGCCGTCAATACCGTCCAGCATTATCTCGCCGTACTCCGTTGCCACGCAAACGGTCAGCAAAGCCGCATCCTTCAGCAGCGACGCGAGCTGTCTTCCTTCCGTTGTCCCGGCAAATATACAGATCTTATCCTTCATATCGGTACCCCCTGGGCGTAACCATTTTACCGTCTATGATGCGCGTCGCAGAATTTCCGATGAATACGGCGGTGAACATATCCGCCTGATAGTCCGAAAGTTCCGAGAGTGTAAGCAGTTTCGTTTCTTCTCCGTCCCGCCCGATATTCCGCGCTATGCCGCAGACAGTCTCAGGCACGCGGTGCTTCAGCATTATCTCGCAAGCGCGTCGCAGATGATCCGCACGCTTCTTGCTTGCGGGATTGTACAGCACCACGGCAACGTCCGCGATCGCAGCGCATTCGAGCCTCTTCTCTATGACTTCCATAGGTGTGAGCAGGTCGGACAGGCTGATAACGGAAAAATCGTTCGTGAGCGGAGATCCGAGCAGCGCGGCCCCGGAAATTGCGGCGGTAACGCCGGCAACGATCTCAACTTCCACGCCGTACTCCAAGCACAGTTCGAGCGCAGGCGACGCCATTCCGTAGATACCGGCGTCCCCGGAGCAGATGAGGGCAATATTCTTCCCTTCCGCAGCCTGTTCGAGGGCAATGCGGCAGCGCTCTATTTCGCGCATCATCGGCGTTGATAGAAACGTTTTCCCCGGAAAAAACGGGCGCATAAGGTCGCAGTAAGCCGTGTATCCGACGATCACGTCCGCTTCTTCAAGCGTCTTTACCGCCTTCACTGTCATCCCTTCATAGTTTCCGGCGCCGATACCGACGACATATAGTTTTTTCAAAACGATACACTCCAATCTTCGGCCGCGGCAGCCACGGTCACGCCGTTCAGGGCGGTTTTTTTTACGATGAGCCGGCCTCCGGACGCCGCGGCAGCACGCTCGCATACGTTGCCGACGCCCACCGTCCGCTTTACGAATTCCGATTCCGTAAATTCGCCCGGAACGGCGGCGAGCTCCTCCGCGCTGTAAAAGGCAGCCGGGAAATTATTCTTTAAGGCGTAGGAAGCGAGCCCTTCCTCGCCGCGCTTAACGTCTATCGAAGCGATGCGGGCTATAGCGCGGACGTCGATCTTGTACTCTCCCAGCACCTGCCTGACCGCGTCCGAAATCACTTCCTCCGTTGTTCCTCGCCTGCAGCCTAGCCCGACCGTTACTGTGCGCGGTACGAGCCTGAGCGTTAAAGCGTACGGTTCTTTTTCATAGATCCCGATATAGATGCCTTTCTCTCCGTCAATGGATCGTACGAGTCCGGCTGGCAGTTTTTCGGGAAGCGCGTATTCTGAACTAACGCTCACGTTCTGCGTCAATATAGCGGCCGAAATTGCTTTTGCGTTGTCAATAGACGTTATGGCGCAGCCGTGTTCCGCCGCCCATTTGTCGCACGAAAACCTGCGCGCTCCGTCCGTGGCGGTGGTAATGACAGGCGTCGCGCCCGTAAGCTTTGAGACCGTTTCCGCCAGAGCATTTGCCCCTCCGATATGCCCGGAAAGGATCGGGATAACGTACTGTCCCCTGTCATCCATGACGAGCACCGCCGGATCGGTCGTTTTATCTTTTACGTAAGGCGCGATCTCTCTCACCGCTATGCCGCAGGCGCAGACAAATATAATTGCTTCGTACTGAGTGAAGATCGACTTCATACCTTCGCTCACAGCTTTATGGGCGGTAAAACCGTATTTAAGCGCGAACTTTTCCGTAGAATGCACGTCTGTGCGGGCAATATTCAAAACGCCGCACAGCTTTATGGCCGTCTGTGCCCCGCGGTCCGAAAAGCAGATGACGGCAGTCTTCATATCTTCGCCTCCCGGAACTCTGTTGTCCACGCAGGATCGTACAGGCGGGATCTGAAAAAGTCGCTCTCAAGGAAGCCTCCGACAGCGATCAGCGCAGTCTTGGTTATGCCGTTGTCCGCGGCAGTTTTCTCCAGCGTGCCTACAGTGCAGCGGAAGATCTTCTCGTCGGGCCACGATGCCTTATATATGATCGCCGCGGGCGAATCGGGTAAGTACCCTCCGGCCGTCAGTTCCTCCGTTACTTTTCCAAGCAGTCCTGTACTGAGGAACAGTATGAGCGTCGCGCCGTGGGAAGCGAGCGAGCGCAGCCGTTCTGCCTCAGGTACGGCGGTCTTGCCGGAAGCGCGCGTTAAAATCACGGTCTGGGAGACGCCCGGAAGCGTATACTCCGTTTTCATTGACGCCGCCGCGCCGGAAAATGCGCTCACGCCGGGGGTAATATCGTACGATATACCGAGTTTGTCCATCTCGCGCATCTGCTCCGCTATCGCACCGTATATCGAAGGGTCGCCTGTATGGAGGCGTACGGTAGTCTTCCCGCTGCGCTCCGCTTTAGCTATCACATCCGTAGTCTCTTCAAGCGTCATTTCAGCGCTGTCGTAGATCTCGCAGTCAGGTCTCGCGTACGAGAGCAGTTCCGGATTCACAAGCGATCCCGCATATATTATCACGTCTGCTTCTTCTATCTGTTTTTTGCCGCGCACTGTTATAAGATCCGGCGCTCCGCAGCCTGCGCCTACGATGTGTACCATACTTAATTATCCCCTTGTATGTTTCTAAGGATCTCCTCCGCGTCTCCGGTCATACCGAGAATGCCGTAAACGTTCGAAAACGTGATCACGCCCGCGCGCATCGCGCCCAGATGGCGCTGCGTCAGCTGAAATTCGATCTTTCGCATTATGCTGCGCATCACGGCATCTTTAAGGCCTTCGCTGTCAAGCAGCCTCAGCATATCGTCGGTCATCGCACTGTCCATTATCTGCGCGACGGTTTCGTTTCCCGCCCCGGACAATGCGGCGTGCGCTGCGAATATTTCTGCTCTGCAGTCGCCCCAGCGCGAATGTGTGTTGAACATTCCGCCGGCAAGTTTTACGATCTTCCCTATATGGCCGATCAGCAGCGCTTCCGAAAAGCCCGCCTCGGACGCCAGCGCGAATGCGTCGCCAATGAAATTCGAGGTCATTACCGCCGCTGACGGTTCGAGCCCGAGCGAATTCTTAATAAAATCCGCACCGTAATTGCCCGGCGTGAACAGCACCGCTTTTTTGCCTGCTGCAGCGCGTACCGAAAGCTCCGCCCTGATGGTTTCGACGACGGCCGAATCGCTCATAGGCTCAACGATGCCCGTTGTCCCTAAGATCGAGATGCCTCCAACGATCCCCAGCCTTTCGTTGAACGTTTTTTTAGCGATTTCTTTGCCTTCCGGAGCGTATATCAGGACGCTGAGCCCTCCGCCGTACCCGTGATCTTCGCACACACTTAAAAGTGCCTCCGTGATCATCCTCCGCGGCGTAGAATTTATCGCGGCGTTTCCGACGCTCTGGTCGAGTCCGGGCTTCGTAACGCGTCCGATACCTTCCCCTCCTTCGATAGAAATGACGCCGCGTTCAGCTGTCTTCGTCACTTTCGCGTAAACAGTCATTCCGTTCGTGACGTCCGGATCATCGCCGCTGTCTTTAACGATCCCGCAAGAGACTGAAGCCGGTCCGCGGACGGAATCCAGCACTTCGAGCGTCAGTTCGACTCCTCCGGGCGTTAGCAGCCACACGGAGCTAAGCTCCCGCTCCTCCAGCAGCATTATCGCAGCAGCTTTAGCCGCAGCGGCCGCGCAGGTTCCGGTAGTGTATCCGCGCCTCAGTTTTTTTCCGTCTTTCGTGATAAAACTATCCATATATTGCAGCCCGCCATCAGGTCACAAACGTCAGCGCGTTATCTGATACATCAGTGCGTTGACGATCGCCGCAGCCACGTTGGAGCCGCCTTTCCGCCCCGCCGCGACTATGTACGGCACGTCCGCTTCCATTATAGCATTTTTAGATTCGATTATATTGACGAAACCCACCGGAACGCCTATCACGAGCGCAGGCTTTACGCGCCCTTCGTCTATCAGTTCTTTCACGCGCAAAAGCGCAGTTGGAGCATTGCCGATCACGAAAATGAGTTCGCCGTCAAGCTCTGCGGCTTTATCCATGGAGGCGACTGCGCGCGTGCTGCCGTTTCTTTTAGCAGTCTCGGCTACGTCAGGATCGCTCATAAAGCAGTCGATACGAATACCGAGTTTCTCCGCCGCGACCTTATTGATACCCGCCTTCGCCATCTGCGTGTCGGTGACAATGCGGCACGAGCGCCTTAAGGCTTCAAGCGCTTTTGATACGGCTCCGGGCGAAAATTTCAGATTCGAAGCGTAGTCAAAATCCGCCGTACAGTGGATGACGCGTTTGACAACGGCCTTGTTTTCCTCCGGTATCGGGAAAGGCAGTTCGCTTTCTATTATTTCCATGCTGCGCGCTTCGATAGCGTTCGGATCGGTTATGATCATAAAAATACCTCCTTATAGATCCGCACCGTATTCAAGACATTTCCGGTAGAACGACGCGGCGGCTTCGGGGTTCGACGGAAGGAACAGGTGCGGGTATCCGGCATAGAGCGACGGACCGTACACGACGCAGTCCCATTGCCGGCCGCCCGGCTTTACAGCAGTAAACGAATCACCATTGTCACTGCTGTCCCAGTAATGAAATTCATGGCCGCGAAGGATCGTTCCCGCACTTCCGAAAAGTCCGTCCTCTTTAGCAGTAAGCGTCACGTACCCGAACCTTACCAGCCTGCCCGCGGGAAAACTTGAATGCGTAAGCGCTCCGCACATCAGCCTGCCGTCAAGCGTTCTGCCGAGATACTGAAACCCTCCGCATTCGGCGATAGTCGGCATCCCGGACCGCACCGCCTGAGCGACGCTCGCTCGCGAAACCGTATTCCTTTCGAGCTGATCCACATAAAGTTCAGGATAGCCTCCGCCCAGCAGCAGACCCGCAGCCCCTTCCGGAACTGGCTCGTTTGCCAGTGGAGAGAACGTTACGATTTCGGCGCCGTATTTTTCAAGCAGCGAGAGCGTATCTTTGTAGTAAAAGCAGAACGCCGCGTCTTTAGCGACGGCGATCTTCACCCGCCCGGATTTTTCCGTAAGCCCGAGGCTGTTAACGTCACTGTCAATGTCAATTTCGCCGTCATATGGCAGTTCTCCGGCAGCGGCTGCGATAGATATAAGCGCGTCAACGTCGAGCGTTTTTTCGCACGCGTCCGCGGCCGCGCCGATCTTTCCTTTAAGGTCATCAATCTCCGCGGCGGTAACGAGCCCCAGATGCCTCGACGGGATCACGCATTCGTCCGGCAGACGCGGTATATATCCTGCAGGCAGCAGCGAATCACCGAAACGGTCCTTCATCAGCCCTTTAACCAGCGTATACGTACCTGCGGACATGCGGTTGAAAATAACTCCGCGAATGCGGCTGTCCTTTTTAAAATTCACAAACCCTTCGATCAGCGCCAGCAGCGAAGCCGCGGCACCTTTCGCATCCACGACGAGGACAGCGGGAGTATCAGTCACATCAGCAACGGTAAAAGAACTATTGTCCGTTCCGTCAGGACCGGTGCCGTCGTAGTAGCCCATCACGCCCTCGATCACGGTAAGGTCATCGCCGGAATTGCCCGCAAGCAATTTTCTGAGAAGCGAAGGCTCGCAGAAGAACGGGTCGAGGTTCGCGGAAGGTACGTTCAGAACGGCGGTGTGGAACATCGGGTCAATATAATCCGGCCCGCATTTGCACGCTTTTACTTTTAAGTTTCTGCGTTTAAGCAGTTCGAGAACGGCGCATACGGCGGTAGTTTTACCGCTCCCGCTCGACGTTCCCGCTATCAATACGCGCGGCTTGTTCATATTACCACCTCCCGAAGTCTGCCGATCGGATCTGCCACGGTTTCCCCGCATGGAAAAGTAACAAAAAAGAAGACTGCAAATTTTCTTCCATATCGGACAATGCGGATGTTTAATCATTATCCGCATCGTTCCTCCGCCGGAAACGGTTTGCACTCTCCTCACCAAAGACATGTAAAACCCGAAAATACGGCAGGTGCCTGACTTATGAAATCGAGTGGGGCAATGCATATAAAACGCCGCTATGACGCTTCTGCACGTTTTTACTACGTTTAGCCCGTTCGTTCAAATACAGTAATGGTGGTTGCTCCGGATTCGAACCGTATTCTCTTTTGCATTTACTCAGCTTACAACTTTTCAAACCGTATTTTCGCAGCAGTATTCAATTGGCAAAATTATAAAATAGTTGGAGGAAGTTGTCAATAAATTATCTTGGCGCGCCGCCGCTTAGGATCACAAATACAAGGACAATTAAAACTTGCTGTACCTTGACTGCTTTGAAACGTTCAGCACGATCCCCATGCTTGCCATCATAATGATAAGCGACGTGCCGCCGTAGCTGAAAAACGGCAGAGAGATACCGGTAACGGGCATGATCTTACTCACGACCGCCAGATTAAGCACTACCTGAACGGCAACGTTAGTGATTATTCCGGAAGAGACCAGTGCGCCGAACAGATCGGGAGCACTCGACGACACCTTGTAGCCGCGCATTATAAGGATAACGAAAAGCGAAATAACGAGCAGCACGCCCACGAGGCCGAGTTCCTCAGCGAGGATCGAAAAAATGAAATCGTTGTACGGCTCGGGCAGGTACAGGTACTTCTGGACGCTCTTGCCGAAGCCGCGCCCGAAGAGCCCGCCGGAACCGATCGCATAAAGAGACTGCGTTGCCTGATACGTATCGGCCTCATTTTCAGCCTCGCCGCCGTGCGCGGCAAAACGGTTCAGGATATATTCGAGGGACAATTTCTCGTTGCTCTTAACGAACAGCAGTATTGCCGCCACCGCCAGCGCGACGATCACGATCGTGACGAGGTACACGCGGAACTTCACCTTGCCCGCTACCATCATGAAGAACGTGATGGCGACAATTATCAGCACGCAGCTTATGTGCGGCTGAAGCACGAGCAGCAGGATATTGACACCGATCGGGAGCACGAAGATCAGCACGCCCCTCAGCCCGATCGCTTTTTCGCGTATGTGCGTCTGGGACAATACGTACGCGAGGAAGAATACCACCGCCACCTTAAGGATCTCGGAAGGCTGGAACAGAATGCCTACGCGAAGCCAGCGCTTGGCATTATTTAGAGTCGTGCCGAATAAAAATACTGCGACCATTAGGCCGGTCGAGATCACAAACAGAATAATAGAAAATCTGCCTAGAAATTTATAATCGACCATGCTCGTGAGGATCATTGCCCCTATACCGAGCACGGTATAAACTATCTGCGTTTTTAAAACGTCATAAGCCGTTGACGACGAAGACTTGGCGTACGAACTGGGCGTGCTGGCGCTGAATATCATCATTGTCCCTATACCCACGAGCAGAATGACGCTTAAAAGCAGCCAGAAATCCACCTGGGAGAAACTGATATTGGTATGCACTATGTCGTTATCAGAACGCTTTTTGCGTGCCATCGAACGCCTCCGTTACGTGCCTTTATGCCGTCAGCCCTTGAAGCAGGTGCTGAAATACGTGAATATGCAGAGCGCGAGCGTAAAGCCCCAGAAGCTCCACACGACTTTTTTCTCGCTCCATCCCGAGAGCTCGAAATGATGATGGATAGGCGCCATTTTGAATACGCGCTTTTTCCTGCCGGATGCTTTGAAAACGCCTACCTGGATTATGTCGGAAAGCGCTTCGATAATGAAAATGAGGCCTCCGATGATCAGCAGGAACGGGCGCCGCATGATAAGCGTCATTACCGCTATTCCTCCGCCCAGTGCGAGCGATCCGGTGTCGCCCATAAAGATCCGGGCGGGATTGTAGTTGTAAACGAGAAACGCGAGCAGCGCGCCGGCACTGATGAAGCCGAACAGCTGCATGTCCGCGGAGGCCTCGAGCGTAAACGCGACGCAGGAGATCATTGCGAAAACTATGACACTAATGCCGCTGCAGAGGCCATCGAGGCCGTCGGTAAGATTCACTGAATTCGTTGTCGCCAGGAGCACGAACACGGCGTACGGAATGAAGAACCATTTAATGTCAAGCTCGGCGTGCCACGCGAACATATCGAAACGCAGGACGGTGATGTTGTCCCCGCCCTTGAAATAAAGCCACACGGCAGTGCCGCCCGCTACGAGCAGCAGCGCGAGCATTTTCTGCCACGGAAACAGCCCGTCTTTGCTGCGCTTTTTGATCTTCAGGAAGTCGTCAAGGAATCCGATGAGCCCGAATCCGAACATGCACGCAGCCGGTACGATGAGGCCCGGTTCGTTCTTTACGATCGCGAAAACGACGCTGACGGCAATGATCGGGAGCAGGAATATCAGCCCGCCGATAGTCGGCGTACCCTGCTTTTTAAGGTGGCTCTGCGGCCCGTCGTCACGCTCCGTCTGACGCGCTTTTAACTTACGCATAAGCGGTATCACTACAGGCCCGAGCGCAAGCCCGAGCAGGAACGCCGCTCCCATACAAATAAAGATAACGGAAAGATTCATCTGTACGCTTCCTCCAGCAATTGTGATATGCGGCCCATATGCATTATGTGCGAGCCTTTCACAAGTATCGCGACCGAACGGCCGGCTGCGAATTCGTTGTCAATATATTGTTTGATGCTGCTGTACGCTTCGTCCGTCGTCATAAAACTCTGTGCGGCTTCCGCGCTGCCCTTCTTCGCTTTTTTAACGTCCGCAAATCCGCGCACGTATTCCTTCGCCTTCTCGCCTACGGTAAACAACCTGTCGCAATATTTCGCGGCCGTGCGGCCAACTTCAAAATGGAATTTCGGCGAATCCGGTCCGAGTTCGACCATATCTGCGAGGGCGGCAATATGTCTGTCAGCCGTTATGCCTCCTAGCACTTTAAGGGATGCGGGCATCGATTCCGGTCCGGCGTTATATGCGTCGTCAATTACGGTGAGTTTTCCGCCTGCGAGGACAACTTTTCTCTGCCTTACCGACTTTTCTCCTCCGCTCTCTTCCGCATACTTTCTGATCGCAGCCACCGCAGCCTGCGCGCTTATTCCGAAGAGACTGCCCGCCGCGATCGCCGCGAGCGAGTTGTAAATATTATGTTCTCCGGGGATCGGCAGCTCCACGTGAAGGTTCCCTTCGGGGCAGATGAGCAGATAATTTATACCGTGCTCGCCGGAGATCGCCTCGGTCGCGCGGAAAGTGCATGACGGATCGAGCCCGAACGTGATCAGTTCCAGCTTTTTGCAGCCGTACTCAGCCGCGATCGAACGCAGCTTATCCTGCTGCTTGAGAAGGTCGTTGTCGCCGTTCACGATCAGCTTAAAAGCCCTGCCGCGTTTAAGCCTTGACCCTCCGATACACACTTCCATCTTTGCTTTTAGTATGTTTTCCCTGCTGCCGAGCAGCTCGAGGTGTGCGTTTCCGATCGTTGTGATCAGCGCCGCCTCCGGATGGACAATGTTTTCCAGATATCTGATCTGCCCGAATCCCCGCATACCCATCTCGGCCACGAATATTTCCGTATCAGCGGGAAGGGACAACGCGGTCATAGGCAGGCCTATTTCATTGTTGTGAGAAAGAGGCGTTTTTTCTGCCTTAAACGCCGATGCGATCACTGCGTGGACAAGCTCTTTCGTGGTGGTTTTTCCGACGCTTCCGGTCACGGCGATGCGGCGCATATTCGGATAATATTTCTGCAGGTATCCAGCGGCAAGGTCTCCGAGCGCCTTCTGCGTGTCTTCCACTAGCACGGCCCTGGTTCCGTAAAGCCCCTTCTCCCAGCCGTCGCGGTCGCTGACAACGCAGCACGCCGCACCCGCTTCATTGGCCGCGCGCACGAAATTATGGCCGTCAAAGTTCTCGCCGATCAGGGCAAAGAACGCGCCGCCCTTGACCGGTTTACGTGAGTCGGTGACAACGCTCTTAACGCGGTACCTGCCGCTGCCGGGAAAGTATTTTCCCCCGATAAACCCCGCAAGCTCCTTAACAGACAAACTAATCATAAACACTCCTTCTATATAAAGCACGAGCAAAATCGTTAATCGTTACTCGTTACTAGCTAGTTGCTCGTTGCCAGTTCTTAACTCCTCAAGTATCTCCTTCACCACTTCGCGCTCGTCGAAATGGATCGTCCTGTCCTTAAGGATCTGGTAAGTCTCATGGCCCTTGCCCGCCAGCACGATCACGTCACCCGGCTGCGCGTGCGTTATTGCCCAGCGTATCGCCTCTTTGCGGTCAACGATGCAGATATACGGGGCGCCGGTCGGTTTGATCCCGGCTTCGAGGTCGGCAACGATCGATGCAGGATCTTCGCTCCTCGGGTTGTCCGACGTAATTATCGAAAAGTCCGCATATTTTCCGGCGGTCTCGCCCATCAGTGCCCTCGGCCTGTTGCGGTCGCCGCCGCAGCCGAACAGGAAAACGGTGCGCTTCGCAAACTCTTTGACCGTGGTCAATATATTTATAAAGCTGTCGGGATTGTGCGCGTAGTCGATTATTATCGTAAAATCGCGGCCGGTGGGCACGACTTCCGCTTTTCCGGCGACGGCGACAATGCTGAGGCCAGCGACGCAGGCTTCGGGTCCGATGCCTAAGATACGCATCGCGCCGTACGCTCCGAGAGAATTGTAAACTGTAAAGCGGCCGGGAATCGGAACGATAACGTGAACGGTGCGCTCCGGAAGTTCGTTGCCGCCCGCAAAAAGTCCGCGCTCGTGAAGATCATATTCGACACTGTCCTGGTGTGTAACGACGTTGTCAGCGCGGAAATTGCAGTTCTCGCTCATACCGAACGTGTAGACGCGTTCCTTTACCGACGCTTTGGCGCGGCCGATCATATAATCGGACCAGTCGTTGTCCGCGTTGATCACCGCATTCTCAGAAAGCCCGAAAAGCTTTGCTTTAGCCGCGGCGTAATCATCCATATCGGCATGCTCCGTCGGTCCGATGTGATCGCGTGAAAGGTTCGTAAACAGACCCACTTTGAATTCGCAGCATCCGACGCGGTCAAGATTAAGGCCCTGCGACGAAACTTCCATCACGCAGTCGCCGATCCCGGCGTCAACCATTCTTTTAAGCAGCGGCTGGATAACGTTTGCTTCGGGCGTCGTGCGCTCGGTCTCAACGCGCTCGCTTCCGATATAATTGCATATCGTACCGATCAGCCCCGACTCGCGTCCGGCGGCGGTCAATATCGATCGCATCATGTAGCTCGTAGTCGTTTTTCCCTTCGTGCCGGTTATACCGATCAGGTTCATCTTCCCTGACGGATGGCCGCACAGCACGTCGGAGATCTCCGCTATAGCATATCTTATATTTTTAACCACGATCACCGGGATAAGTTTACCTGCCCATAATATATTGTCTTCCTGAACGAAGCCTCGCTCCCACAGAAGCACCTTGGCACGCAGATGCGTAAAATCGTCGGTCAGAAGCGCGCTGGCGCCGCGCTCAAGGGCTTTCTCGGCGTAGTCGTGGCCGTCAAGCACGTATCCCCTCACGCACGCAAAAATGCTCCCTGCGCGGCAGCTGCGGCTGTCAATTTCAATGTTTTTTATATCTACGTTCTGCGGCGCGTCTCCCGCTATGCGGGCATCGCTCAATCTTCCGGCAAGTTCTGAAATAATCACAGATCACACATCTCCTTTTTTACTCCGGCGAAGCCGGTAATTAATTGATTATGTGTAATGGAGAATTGAGAATTGAGAATTGTGGTCACTATTTCAGTTCATCGCCTGCGGCGATACCTCAATTTCCAATTATCCATTTCAATTATCCATTATTAAATTGCACTTTTCCATTCTCAATTATCCTAACGATTCCGTCTCATTGTTCTCCACTATCAACTCGACGACGCTGCCGAGCTCAGCCTGCGTACCGGGCTCAACGTTTTGCCCGATGACCGTTCCTATATTCTCAGCGTGCATATTGAGGCCCATCTGCGTCAGCGTCTTGAACGCATCCGCAAGCGAATATCCGGAAAGATCCGGCATCCTGACCGTCTTATGCACAGTCTCAGTATCCACGTAGAGCATCACCTTCGACCCGTCCGCGATATAAGCACCCATCTCAGGCACCTGCACAGCGACCTTGACCGCCGCCGGATCCGCGTCCTTCGGAAGATCCGGAACTTCGTACACGAGCCCGTAGTGCTTAAGCTCCCTTGCCGCCTCTTCGATCGACATATCCAGCACCTGAGGCACGTACGACTTGACCATCATCGCCTTCTTATCGAGCTCGCTGTACCGCCTCGGCACACCCATATATTCAAGCGTTTTCTCAATGATCTCGCCCACGGTCGGAGCCGCCTGGCGTCCGCCTGACGCGCCGTCCTCAACGTCCGGGTGGTCAAGCATTACGAGCACCACTATCTCCGGATCGTCTGCGGGAGCGATCCCGATGAACGACGCTATATACCTGCCTGTCGACTGAGTCTGCAGCGTTTCGGACGTACCGGTCTTTCCGGCCACGCGATATCCTGAAACGTACGCGTTGCTTCCGGTTCCGCTGGCGACAACGTCTTCGAGGATCTTCATCATTTCCTCGGAAGTTTCTTTCGAAACGACCTGCCGGAGCGCGGTGGGTTCGTACACTTTCGCCGTAACGCCGTCCTGGTCAAGCAGTTCGCGCACGATCCTCGGCTTATAGAGCGTACCGCCGTTGGCAAGGGCGCAGTATGCCGTTGCCATCTGTATGGGCGTGATCTGGAAGCGCTGCCCGAATGACATGACGGCGAGGTCAATGTCAGACGGATCTTTGTGCATTATGCTCATTGCTTCGCCCGAGATCTCTATTCCCGTGCGGTCGAAGAAGCCGTACGCTTCGATGTATGACAGGTAAGTGCTGATACCGATGTCCAGTGCGAGGCGCGCAAGTATCGGGTTGCAGGAGTTTTTGATCGCGTCCGCGAACGTTTCGTTGCCGTGGTCGCCGTTCTTCTTCCAGCAGTTGATCTCCCAGCCGCGCAGGATGAGGGGCGAGTCGGTGACCATGGTGTTAGGGCTCACGTAATTTTCTTCGAGGCCTACGGAGGCAGTGATCGTTTTGAAAGTTGAGCCCGGCTCGTATGTATCCGTAAGCGCTTTGTTGCGCCACACGGTCGTGCTGAGTATCTGGACGTCCTTCGAAGCATTGCCGATCCATTCGGGATCGTCTACCCAGTCAGGTTTTGCGTACGGATCGTTCAGGTCGAAGTCCGGATAGGAAGCCATCGCCAGTACGTCCGCGTTTTTAGCGTTCATTACGATCGCCGCAGCGCCTTCGATGACGTTATATTTCTCGATCGCGTTCCTGAGCGCGTTCTGCGCGATAGACTGTATCGTCGCGTCAAGCGTCAGCACGGGATTCAGGCCTTTTACGGCATCAACGCGCCTCACGGAATCGTAGGGAAGCTCGTTGCCCTTCGCGTCAACGCTTGTCATGATGCGGCCGTCGGTGCCTGTAAGTTCGTCGTGGAGCGCTACTTCCACGCCGCAGACGAGGCCCTGGTCGTCGTTTCCGGTAAATCCGAGCACGTGGGACGCGAGGTTCCCGAGCGGGTAAATGCGCTTCGAATCTTCGTCAACGTAAACGCCTTTAATGTGGTTCTCGTTGCGCCATTCCTTGACCTTATCGCCGACCTCGGTGTCGATCTTGCGTGCGATCATCTTGTATCTGCCGCTGACGGAAACCTGCTCGAACACCCAGTCTTCGTCAAGAGAAAGGACGCTTGCGAGACCTTCGGCAACGATCTTGCGGTACTTGTCCTTCGCCGCCGCCTCGCTGTACACGTCGTCCTTGCCGGCAACGTAGTTTTTGATGTAATTGACAGCCGCGTTTTCAATGATCATCGGATCTACGGTGACGATATTTGCCGCGACGCTTACCGCGAGCTCGATACCGTTCGTATCGTATATGGTGCCGCGCCCTGCGGGGATCGTTCTCCACGCGTTCTGCTGAGCGTTCGCACGCTGTTTGTAATAATCGCCCTTGATGACCTGAAGGATCACGAAGTTAGCGGCTATGACGATCATGACCAATAAAAAAAGCACGCGGGTGATACGCTTCCACCCGTGCGCGTAATATCTTTCTCTTTCAACGCTTTCGTAGCCTGCGACCTTCGAAAAAAAGGGTTTCTTTTTACGCTGCGCCCCGGAACTGCTGTTCTTCCCGGCGCCCTCGCT
>JAGCTF010000154.1 GCA_017963755.1 Clostridia bacterium
AATTGAAAAAAGACAGAGCTGCGGCCGTATAAACTAGCAATTCACACTGCAGCATCCGGCATTCGCTCTGCCTTGCCTCCGAACTCTGAACTCTTAACTCATCGGAGATCGTTCCCCGTTCCTCGTTGCCCGTCCCCGCCTCACCCTTTTCGCTTGACACCAACCGTGCGCCGCATTATAATCATACCACTTAAAACCGGACGCAGTCTGACGAACCAAAAAACACTGCAGCAAAAGGAGAAACAGCTATGAATTCAGAAGAAGCAAAGGCAAAAAAATATGATATTGCCGCCTATATCTGGCCCTCTTATACAGGTCACGAGGACAGGACTCGCATATTCTGGCCGGACGGCATCGGCGAATGGCAGACGGTGCAGAAGGCATATCCCAGATTTGAAGGGCATCAGTGGCCCAGGAAGCCTCTGCTCGGGTATAAAGATGAGGCAGAGCCGGCTACGATGGCTGAGCAGATAGATCTCGCCGCTTCTCACGGCGTAAACGTGTTTATATATGACTGGTACTGGTACGACCGGCGTCCTTTCCTGGAGAACTGCCTGAATGAAGGCTATCTTCCGGCAGCACGAAAAGATCCGCGCGTAAAATTCTACCTTATGTGGGCGAACCACAATGCAGGTGTAACGTGGGATTTTCGAAACGCGAACAGAGATCTGTCGGGGCACGAACCCCCGGTATGGCGCGGAGACATTGACCGCGCGGAATTCAGAATAGTGTGCCGCAGAGTCATTGACCGTTACTTCTTCGATCCTCTTTATTACACTATTGACGGAAAACCGGTTTTCTCGATCTATGAGCCGCATAATTTCATTAAAGGTCAGGGCGGAATCGATAAAGCACGTGAAGCGCTTGATGAATTCCGCGAGATGTGCGTGAAAGCCGGCCTTCCCGGAGTGCATATTCAGATGGTGCTCACTCATGCTGTTGATCGCGTTTCCCCGAACGCCACCACTCCCGGGATCTGCGGAGCCCTCGGATTTGACAGTATCACGCATTACCAGTTCGTTCATTTTGTTGCCGCAGGCCGTCCCTACTCTGATGCTCTCGAAGATGCATACAAGGAATGGCAATACGTCAGCGATTCGTACAAGATCCCCTATTTCCCGCATGTTTCCGTAGGCTGGGACGCTTCGCCGCGCTTCACTTCAATAACCTGGGACGGCACGTATCAAAACAACACTCCGGATCTGTTCGGCGGGGCAATGCAAAGGGCATGCGCTTATGCCGACGCTCACCCGGGCCAGCCGCCGCTCATCACGGTCAACAGCTGGAACGAGTGGACCGAGGGCAGCTACCTGCTTCCCGACGACCTGCACGGCTACGGGTACCTTAACGAGATCAAAAAAATACAGAGTTTCTGATAAAACATCCAGTTATATAAACCGAAAGGAGATATCGCAATGAAAAAACTTACAGTTGTCCTGCTCGCTGCCATAATGCTCTTCTCTCTTATGAGCTTCCCGGCATTTGCAGAAGCAGAAGCACCCGCATCAAACGGCCCCACGAACTACCTTACCGCCAAATGGGAATCAAAATTCTTCGCCGGTAAACTGGAAGAAACAGAAGAAGACGGCGTTACCGTAACCACGTACACGCCCGCAAATCCGCAGTCGTGGATGTCCCCCACTCTGGATATTTATAATGACCTCAAAACTCTGATGGGTGAAAGATCCGGCATTTCCGTGATCCTCACTTATGAAGTCAGAGGCATCTTCAAGGGCGAAGGCGGAGGACAGGTCCACAATATTATCCGCGCGATAAACCCAAAGACAAAGAGTTTCGAGTTCAAGGCTGAACAGACAGAAAACTGGGACGGCAACGGATCGACCTGGGAAGACCTTTACGGAGAAGTTGTCGACGGCGAACTCTCGTTCCAGATCGACTTCGGAGGTAACAACATGGTCATACTTGACCCCGCTTACACCGATATAACCGCTGATGACTGGAACCTTTTCGAAACCGACCCGATCTATATTGCCAAAGAAGACCTTGACGATACGCTGTTCGGCGGAATGCTGCTGTGCGTTGACGCGCTCGAATACGGGAACCTCACGAGCCTTCAGTTCCGCAACGTAGGTATTTACGATTACGACGAGACAAAACCCACCAAGGCGCCCACCGCCGAACCCACCGAAGTTCCGGCAACAGACGAGCCTCAGGCGCCCGAGAAGACTGCCGAAGCGGTGAAGACGGATGTTCCTACGGACAATTCGACCAAGACCGAAGCTCCCAAGGACAATTCGGGTACGGATAAGGATTCCGCTCCGAATACCGGTCTGATAATCGGTATCATCTGCGCGGCCGTTGCCATCGCAGTGATCATAATCATTATCGCGTTAGTGGCAAAGAAAAAGAAAAAAGGCTGAGCCTGAGCGCCGATTTATTGACGCTCTGATCTTTCGATCCTGAGCCTGAGCGCCGTTTTATTGACGCTCTGATCTTTCGATTCTGATACGATCACAGCTTTTGCTTCTCTCCGCTTCCCGAGGCTGCAATTATCCCTCGGTCAACGCAAATCAATCACCCAAACCGGTTCCTCTTACTTGCGGAAC
Source organism: Clostridia bacterium (assembly GCA_017963755.1). Lineage (GTDB taxonomy): Bacteria > Bacillota > Clostridia > UBA1212 > UBA1255 > UBA1255. The sequence goes on from JAGCTF010000154.1 coordinate 2,568, forward strand.
CGGTTTTTGTTTTATGAAAGGGCACTCATAATCAAAGGCTCTACTCCATAAATCGTATATTATATGGACACATATCTCATTTTTGGATCGCAGACATTCGGCTTCGCCAAAGATAAAAAGAAGAAAGCGGCCTTGTTGCTCATTTATACGGCCGCAAAAGGCGAACCGAATGACAGCACGAATTTTGGGTCTCATGCGAACCCCGGAATCGGTTCGCATTTCGGTCAAACAAAATTCTTAGCTATTCAGTCGGCTTCGCCAAAGATCAAAAGGATGAAAAGCGGCCTCGTTGCTCATTTATACGGCCGCAAATAGGGAAAAGGAGGAATGCGGCCGTACCACCC
>JAGCTF010000155.1 GCA_017963755.1 Clostridia bacterium
CCCTTAACTCTTAACTCCCTAAACTTCATTTGAACTTCTGCGAAGCCGAGTGAATGGCTAAGAATTTTGTTTGACCGAACTGCGAACCGATTCCGGGGTTCGCAGTAGACTCAAAATTCGTGCCATCACTCGGTTCGCCTCTTAACTCTGAACTCTGAACGCTACTCGCTTCCAACTCTTCCTCCTTGAAGATCCGGCCGCATTGTGGTAGACTTTTGACGTAAATCACCTAAGGAGTGAAAACATGAAATGTTCAAAACACGGGCATATTGTCCTCATCATTGTACTTATAGCGGCCTTGCTAGCGGGCATAACGGCAGAAGCGGAGGTATTGACGGTCATACGCGGCGAAGCAGGCACGGCGGGCGTTTTTGCGGCGCCCGATTATGATATCGGCAAACCCGAAGGAGCGGATTTCACTGTGATTTTCGACTCGAAGGGCGGTAGCGAAGTGCCGAGGCAATACCTCAAAAACGGTGAAAAGCTCAAGGAGCCTGAAGCCCCCGTAAAGAAAAAGCTTGAATTCGAAGGCTGGTTCACCGCGCCTGCCGGCGGGACGCTCTGGGATTTCGAAAATCAGCCTGTTAAAACCAATATGACGCTTTACGCGCATTATTGTGCACGCGCCAGAGCCAGATCGGTCCCTGCGGAAGGCGGCCTCGTTTACACCGGAAATATCGACTACGCGGCAGTTTACGACGAAGGAACATGGAACGAGGATCCGGAAAGCATCGGCGGATATGTGGCGCTGGAAAATCCCGGATATACTTTCAAAGAATGGCGGTTCGGAGGCCCCGACGGCGCGGTGATAACCGCTGACGATACGGCACAGTATTACTACTACGAAAACACACATGAAGTATATTTCAAGCTTGACGACGGAATGTACGATTTCTACGCGATATTTGAGCGCGATCCATCCTATAAGGGCCTGCTATCGATTGAAATAAGATCACTTCCGGCAAAGACGACTTACACCTCCGGAGAAGCGTTTGACCCGGCTGGAATCAGCGTATTCGCAAATTACGGGGACGATACCTCCGTTGACGTCACGAATTCGGCCGAGCTCCTGTACGCCCCCGAAGGACCTCTGTTTGAAGACAACGAGAAAATTACGTTGTCCTTTACGGACGGAGGTGTGACCGTAACCAAAGACGTTGCGATACGCGTAGGCATTTACCCGTCCGACCTTCCCGATCCGACGCAGACGCCCGCTCCCACCGTTGACGTCTGGAACACGTCGCAGCCCGCTGCAACTACGACGCCGGGATCCGAAGCCACACAGAATAATAACGGCAGCGGCGAAAAAAAGCAGTCTTCCGGCGGGATAAAAGGCCTGCTGATAGCGTGCATCGTACTACTCGGCATCGTGATCGCCGGAGGAGCAGCGGCGGCCGTGATCTTTTTAAAGAAAAAGAAAGGAACATAAAAAATGGCAGAAATACGCAAACTTAAATTGACCGATCCGTCCGAATTCACCATAGAGCCGGTCGGAGAACTGGCGGCAAGGCTTGGTGCGAGCGCGGCGAGGATGAACGCTCCGTGTTACAGGTCGGAGGCAATATACAGCGCGGACCAGGCAGGCTGGCCGGGGGACTGGGAAGGAAGAACGATACTTGCCCTCGTCTCTTTGTGGAACGCGACAGGCACAAAGCCGGCGTACCTTGACCTCATCATTGAAGATTTTCCGAAGCATTTAAACGAGGAAGGCTACATCGGGCCGGTCAGAAAGAGCGGCGATCCGTTCGACGAGCAGCAGCTTTCGGGGCATAACTGGCTCGTCAGGGGGCTTGTCGAGTATTTCCTGCGCACGAATGACGAAGCGATACGCGATATCATCCTTAAGATAGTAATAAACCTCTACCTGCCGCTTAAAGGAAACTACGCATCCTACCCGCTTGACCGCGCGCTTCGAGGCGACGACGGCAGCGGAGGGTACGCCGGAAAAGTCGTAGGGGCTGCCGGAATGTGGAAGACGTCGAGCGACGTAGGCTGCGCTTTTATGTGCCTTGACGCTCTATCGCAGGTATACGAGGTGTTCAGACCGGCGGCGGTGCGTGAGCTTCTGGAAGAAATGATTGGAGTGTTTTCGCAGATCGATTTTGTCGGGGCAAATATGCAGACGCACGCCACGTTAAGCGCGGTGCGCGGGATATTGAGATTTTCAGAAGCGCTCGGACTCGAAAACGCAGACGGAAAACGATTCTTTGAAATTGGCCGCAGCATTTTCGAACTGTACCTGCGCGAAGGAATGACGCAGAATTACGCAAACTTCAACTGGTTTGCCCGCAACGACACGTGGACGGAACCCTGCGCTATCGTTGACTCCGAAATGGCAGCACTGACGCTGTTCAGACTTACGAACGAAGAGCGGTACTTGACACTTGCAAATCGGATAAGATATAACGCTTTGGGGTACGCTCAGCGCCCGGGAGGCGGTTTCGGCACGGACAAATGCGTCGGACTTCCCGCTTCTGCCTCCTCTGATCCGTCTGCTGAAAGCGCGGATTACAACCCGTTCCTCTCCCCCTCCGGCGCCGGTATTTCCGAGGCGTTCTGGTGCTGCACGATGCGCGGCGCGGAAGGTCTTCGCTCGATCGCTCAGCATTCCCTGCTCATCGTACCGGGCGTCAACGGCGAGCCGGATAATTTATGGCTGACTTACACGACCAACCTCAACGCGGTCTCAAGCAGATACGCTCTGTCAATACGATCCGGCCTTCCCTATTCGGGCTCTTTCGCGGTCAATATCTCCGCTTTTTCCGAGCCTGTTTCCCTCGTGCTGCACATCTACACTCCCGAAGGCATCATACGCCGCACGGCAGAACTCGAACCGGGAGAGACTGTCACAATAGACGGAGAATGTGTCCTCGAGGAGAAACGCGAGCGCTCATCCGACGGCAGAAAATTCATATATTTCAGAGGAGATCTTATACTTGCAGAAAAAGCGGGAACACACGAATTGTCCCCGCTTACAGATATGATCGATCTTACGCCGGAATCCGCCGGAAGCGACAGGCGCAGGCTCCTTTTTGATTAAAGCACTTCCTTTATTGCACTGAGCAGCTCGGAGTACCGCTCGAACGCCGGAAGGTCAGGATTATTCTTAATGATCTCCGGCGTGCTGCGGAATAAAAAGCCCGCACTTCCGGCTCTTATCATTTCAAGATCGTTGTAGCTGTCCCCTATCGCGACCGTATCGTAACCGATAGACTGAAACGCCTTGACCGTCGTAAGTTTCGTTTTTTTAGTGCGCAGGCGGTAGCCGGTGATCATCCCGTCGGGAGCGATCTCGAGCGTATTGCAGAATATTGACGGCCAGCCGAGCTTCTTCATGAGCGGCGACGCGAACTGGGTGAAAGTATCGCTCAGTATGACGGCCTGCGTGATTGACCTGAGTTCGTTCAGAAACTTTTTTGCGCCCCTGAGCGGATCGATCTTCGCTATAACGTCCTGTATCTCTTTTATCCCCATGCCGTGCTCGCGCAAAATATCGAGCCTGAAGCGCATAAGCTTATCGTAGTCCGGCTCGTCCCGCGTCGTCCGTCTGAGCTCCGGAATACCGCTTGTTTCGGAAAAAGCAATCCAGATCTCAGGTACGAGCACGCCCTCCAGATCGAGGCAGACTATAGTCATTTTGTTGTCAGCGCCGCACTTCGCGGCATTGTTCTTAAGCTCAGTCATTGAAAAAGTCTCCTCCAAAAATCATTGCCTGCCGTACGCCGGCGCTTTACAGCACCGTGTAGAACCATACCACGCCCGAACGCGGGTCAAGTTTATCCTCGAACCCTCCCGAGCAGAAATTGCGGCCGGACATCGTCCAAACGCGGCCCGAAACGGGATCTTCAAAGCGGTAGATTCGGTCAATATTTTCGTCGGGCACGTACCCGCAGATCGTTGTCCTGTCATCTTCTACGCGTATGTTGCGGATTATCTGCACGAACCCGTCTTTGCGCGCCGGATCGTAGAACTGCATGGCGTACCAGTCGGAGGCATCCATGCGCGTTTCCGTGAGCGGATAATAATCGGCCCGCATCATTATTTCGGCCGCTCTGCGCCAGATCGGATGATAGAAGCGCCCGAGCGCGTACATCTCGTCGGGATCGTTCCACTCGATCATTGACGTCAATGCCGGTGCGAATGCGTTCTGGTATGCGAATGCGTCGACCGGCCTGTTCCCTCCGTAGGTGCCGTCTGGATTGTCCCAGTTAAACGTATGCGCGCGGAAGTACGGTATCCATTCGAACATCTGGCGATGCTGCTTCTGCTTGATAAGATGATGGCCGTAGCCTACGTCGGTGTAATGAAGCGGCACTGCGCGCTTCATCGTCTCTATATCGTTCCGCCTGCCGCCGGACGCGCAGGAATCCATCCAAAGCCCCGGATTCCGCCTGATCAGTTCGTCCCAGTACGCGTAATAGCCCTGAATATGCAGATTTTCGTGTATTCCCTGCCTGTTCTCAGCCTCTCCCTTCGCCCAGAGCGCGGCGGGTGCGAAGTTGAAGTCCTGCCTGTAGATGCGAATGTGCGCCTCTTTTATAATGCTGTCGATCCTGTCCGTGAGCCACTCGCGGGCCTTCGGGTTTCCCATATTGAACAGCGCGTTATTATCCTCGGGATTTCCGAATATCAGGAAATCAGGGTGTTCGTTCCAGACTTCCGTGCCGCGCCAGATGCGCTCAGGCTCGAACCACACGAGCAGATCTATGCCGTTCTCATCGCAAAGTTCGCCGATCTTATGGAAGCCGTTCGGGTAACGCTCCGGGTTCGGGCGCCAGTTTCCGGTGCCAGTGGGCCAGTCGTCGTTGCACGGGTACCAGCCCGCGTCGATCCACCAGATATCCGGCTTAAGGCCGCCGTTCATATACGTATTGATCGCTTTGATCTGATTCTCCTCAGACGCGCCGCAGAACTCCGGAAGCCCGTCGATCATCCACGTGTGGAGCACGAGTTTGGGCTGAAGCGGTCTGCCGTTTTCTCTGGGCAGTACGTGGTCAATATACCAGCTCCTCCAGAGGTTCCTTGCCCTGTCTTCTCCGCCGTCAACGGCTTCCAGAATGAGCGAGGGCGTTCTGACGGTCTCTCCGGGCTCGAGATACGTGTTGAAACGTTTCTGCGATACTGCGATCGAGAGCGTGCCGTCAATAAGTTTCGTCTTAAGCTGCCACGTTCCTGACCAGCCTATCGCGGCGTTAACGTTCCAGTCTCCGAAGCAGAAGCGCATATAAGGGAAAGCGCCTTTGCACGGGTTTCCGTCGTTTACTTCAGGATATATTACCGTCTCTTCCGCGCCTATCTCGTCGGTGTACCAGGAATATCCCCCGGGCTCGCACGTATCTCCGTTGCCGTGGTAAAGCTTCGCTCCGTCCGGCGCGCAGAATCCTGCAGTTATTTCAAAATCCGAGATCACCGCGGAATTCACCGTGTCGGTATTCGTCATATAAAATACCCATTCCGTGACAGGATAATCGGTATATTCGGTGCATTCGGCGCGCATCTCGAGGCCTTCGGGCGTCTTTCCCGTTATCACGGAAAAATACGTGTTCGCGTCAATGCGCTTCGTCAACGCTTCGGGCCGGAATTCTGCCGGTATGCCTTCGTACAGTTTTCCGTCAATTCTGTACCGCGCGGGGACAACTTGTTTTGCCATAAATCCCGGAAGCATACTGCCTCTTACAAAATCATTCTTGCTGCTTTTCATACAAATAACCTCTCTGCATTTATTTAAACATCAATATCGATCCGTGGATGTTGAGCCATAAGCCGAATAATATGAGCAGGGCGGCAAGCATA
>JAGCTF010000156.1 GCA_017963755.1 Clostridia bacterium
TAGCGGCGCACAAAATTCACAAGCTGGTAATAATAATTGTCCTTAAGAGCACCGCGCGAAGGTTCCAGATCGCGGCTGAACGCGTCGTTGAACTCGTCCGGGAAAGCGTTTTTAACGCCGCACCATTCAGGTACGCGCCCGACGTTCCACTCGTTCCATCCGGTGATGAATATGACGCGCGGGTCAACTTTCAGCGCGTATTCGAACTGTTCCTCAAAATTGTATCCCCAGAGCGCTCCGTCCGGATCGTTAATATGCGCAAGATCAGACGTGTACGCACGTCCGGCACAGTTCTCGCCGTTCATTGCCGTCATCTTGTTCGTCACGTAGTTGTGGTTCTGGGCAACGCCTACGGTGATCTGCTCGGGCTTTTTATTTTTCTCGTCTTCGGCGTTCTTGTAGTAGATCGCCTGGGGATACATTGACAGCCAGCCCCACGCACCGTATTCCATCTTGTCCGGTCCGCAGATGTAGTAAGGCAGATCCTTGCGGATCGTGAAGTATTCAAGCATATTGCTTTCTACGTCGCCTGTCGGATCTATTCCCCAAACCTGCGCCATCAGCATCGGCTTTCCGTCCCAGTAGAACCAGAGCGGCTGGTACGCGTTTTTGGTGTAGATGTTATTGAACAGCGAGCGCATCTGGATGTACGCGTTCGTCGTGCCGTTAAACGGCAGCATATATGAGACTTTAGGCGTCTTAACGCCGTCGTTCATTGCCTTCGTCCACGCCTCGTAGACCGCCAGATACTGTTCGCGGTACGTGCGGATGCTGTTGGTATTGTCCGTGAAGATCGCATCTACGCCCGCGTTAGCTAAAAGCTCGCCCTGGCGCCTGATCACCCACTGGTCGTTGGAGAGATAGTAGCCGTATACAGGCTCGTTCCAGAAGTATCTCGCACCGGGGTTCCATACGGGATGGTTGTAATTGTAGAGCGCCTCCGGATGTTCCTCGATCGCCTGCTGGGCATTGGCCGCGGGAGAACCGCCGCTGATGTTCCAGGTCCAGTAGAACATCGCCACAGTTTTATCTTCGCGGATGGGGCCAACGTCTTTATACGTGAGCGATTCGCGTCCGAGCCCGTCGGTGAACACCCACGTATCAGGCAGCACTTCGTGCGTATATATAAGGCTGTCTCCGGGGACAACGTATTCTTCTGGCGGCGTGTATCGCGTTGTGTACGCCTGTGGCACGCATCTTTTAAACGGTTTTTCCGGCTTCGCTCCGGCAAACATCACCTGCAGCTTGAGGTTAAGTTTGTTTTCCATGCCGTTTTCGTAACAAATTCCGTACGTGGGATCGTACTGTTCCCAGTTTATGCATTTGCAGCCGATCTGCCCCGCCGTTTCATGGACCAGGAAAAGATACTCCCCTGCACTCTGCGGATCGTCCGGGAACGTGATCTGGCAGGTGGTTCCGTTTTTAACCGTGTCATAATATTTGGTGGCAATAGGCTCTGCCGCGACGGTCGTTTCGAAATCCTTGTTCCAGCGGTACAGGGACAATCTCGCGCTGCATTGTGCCAGGCCGATCGTCCGCATTTCATACGAAAAGCCTATGATCGGTTCCGTTACGTTAAGGCGCATTCCGAGCGATCCGGTTCCGGGGTCGATTCCGTCCAGCCACGTTTCAGGCGCTGTAGTGTCGTAAGCCGCTACGGCCGCTCTGGCATATACGTCCGACACCGTTCCGGAAACAGAAGCGAGCGCAAGCGGCAGCCCAACCAGACCCATCAGCAAAATATGTTTTTTACGGTGAAAAAATCCGTTCATAATCTTCTCCCGCTTATTTTTTCTTTTTAAGGATCAGTGCGACTACTACGCCGGCAACGAGCAGCACTCCGGCGATGATACCGATCAGCGCCCCGGTGGGAAGTCCTTTCCCGCTTGAATCTGACGATTTCTGAGTAGGCTTCGGAGCCGAAGTCGGAGCGGCCGTGGCACTTTCTGTCGGAGCCTCTGTCGGTTTTTCGGTCGGTTTTTCAGTAGGAGCAGCGGTCGGAACTTCGGTAGCATCCGGGCCGTTCTTATACTTAATAGTCCAGATCGCGCGCTCGCCGTTGGCCAGGCGCACGTACGCCGTAACGGTGTGATCGCCGTCAGCGATCGGGACCATGATCTCATACCTTGCCGCATAAGCGTCCGTCCCGACGTTCTCTTTCGCGGCATTCTTTACACCGTCCTCTGCTGCCTTCGCAAACTCGCCGTAAACTATGCTGCCGTCGTCAACTTTATATCCGAATACGGGCGTTGAAATGTTGCTCGCGTACCAGCCCCAGATCCTGAGTTCTTTGCCGGTAAGATCGGTAAGATCGATCTCGGAGACCTCGTCGTTGCCCCCGACCTTCGCTTTGTCCGCGCCGTCAACGGTCAGCTGATCTCTCGATACAAATTCTTTAACTTCGCTGTTTTCGAGCAGCGTCATTCTTGCGATCGGTGAGAAGTCGGTATCCCAGCCGTCGCGGAAAAACTGAACGCCTTCGGTAAGCGTTCCGCCTCCGTAAAAGCCGAAGCGCATGTCGCCGATCGAATAGAACGTGGCGAGATATTCGCCCGCGGGCAATTGATTTTCAAACATGAATATGGCGTTATCGCCGTCGGTGTGGTCGTGGATCTCGCTGAACGCGATCTCCTTTTCGGAAACCGATTTGTCGTAGTCTCCCTTCCACGGGTAGATGTCAACGCGGCAGTCGCTCCCGCCTTCTCTATTGCCCCACGTCGGACAAGAAGGTATGGTGAGTGAGTAGAGTTTCATTCCTTCCGGAACCGCGAACTTCATGCTGATCTCCGTCTCGCTGAGCTCGACAGGATTATTATCCCTTGCGCCCGTTGTGAGCTCAACTTCTTTGAGGTCAAGCAGCCCCTCGATCTCAAATTTTTTGAAGTATTCGCCTTCCGATTTAACGAAGTAGATAGTGAAGTTGAAAACGAAATCCGTGTACATTACCTGCGTCGTAGCGTACTTCGCAGCAGCAGACGGCGGAACGAAATACGTATCGCCTCCGGACGTCAGCGTAAGCCTGAGCGAATATGCTCCTGCGGGCAACACCTTTCCGAAGTCGAACGTCAGATTATTAAAGTTTCCCGATCCCGTCGCTTCCGGCGTCTCACTCGAATCCGACGTGAACGTTCTCGAGTATACCGGCTCGCCTTTCACGGATTCCTCGTAGCTGTCCTTGAA
>JAGCTF010000157.1 GCA_017963755.1 Clostridia bacterium
AAGAGCTGGTGGACGGATTTGAACCCCCGACCTATTGATTACAAATCAATTGCTCTACCAGCTGAGCTACACCAGCGCATTATCACTGAGCGCGCTGTGCGCGACAGCGAAGCCTATTATACACGCTCAAAAAAATGAAGTCAAGCACTATTTTCACGATAATTGACGCCAGACGCATTATTTTTTGCATGTTAAATTGCCCAATGACCATCAAAGAACCGGTTCTGCGCGGGCAGCAGTTCAAACATATCAGCCCAGACTTATCCAGATCGCCGGACGCACACTTCCGCCGCCGTTGAACGGATAATTAGGCCCGATCACACCCTTCTCGTCAACAACATCGACCCTGTGCTTGTCGTAGAGCGAGCGCAGCCACCAGCGGCTGAAACCTTCGTCGCCCATACGGTAAGCCCCGCGGCTGATCGCATAAGCAGTAGCATTAGTTGCCCGGTCGATCTCGCTGATGAAGCAAGACTCCACTTCCTCCCTGCTCAGCAGGAAAACCTTGTCCGTCGTCTTCTTTCCGGCCGTTGTCAATTCGGTTTCAAGGATCAGTTCCTTCTCGGCGTCGCTGAAAGTCTGGGCAAAAAACTGGCCGTTCAGATTTTGTCTGAGGTCACATTTCTCCCACGTTGACGCCTCCCACATAGTATGGTTGAACGTACTGTTGTCAATAACGTAGCAAGTAAGGGCGAGGATCTTGCCCTCATCAAAACCTATAACGACCCACTCAAGCGGTTCAGGCCCGTTCGAAGTATCATTGTCCTGCTCGAATTTACCGAATATAAAAGTATCTCCGTACCCGATTTGTTTAAAGTCCGGGAGCTTGTCAACGGGCACTTCAAACACCGTAGGCTGGCCGTCCGGAGCGGGCGTGGCGTCAATTCCAGACGTGCCTGCGGGCGTATTGATAATCGAATGATCCTGTGTCGCACTATTTTTGTTTTTGTCTTCCCCGCACGCGCAGAGCATTGAGGCAATTACGGCGATGACGGCGGCCAATATAATAAAACGCAATTTTTTCATTGTTACCCTCCAAATCGAGCTGCCATATATTAAACCGGTTCACGCAGAATCGGAGCCCGAAATAAAAATATTTGTCCCCGTGACGCTGTCATACGCAGGATCGCCGAGGATCTGCCTTGCCCGCGTACGCGGATCGTCCGAAAGCAGCGGACGAACACACGCAGGATCGGCGCCAAGGAAGTGAATCACCGCATCCTCGTTCAAAATTTTGAACATATGGTTATGCGACACACCGTAATGGTCAACGCGCTCAAGCACTTCCGGAGTATAAAAACTCATCGGAAAAGTTAAGTGAGCGCTGCCGCATACGGAGAGCACAGCGGCAAAAATGGTGTCAATATCGCACGTGAAGCCTATCTCACTGACGCTTTCACCTTTGACCGTAAAATATCCGATGATCTGCCGCGAAGCAGATCGCGCATCGACAACATAATACGGCCTGCAGTTCCACGAACGCAGTGTTGTATAAAGCTCGTCCGCGGAGCGCGCGGCACGCATCGGAGCACGTTCGTAGATCCTTAGAATTTCTTTTGCGACAGAGAGATCCGCGTCGCTCTGCTCGTCGCACGGAATTACCTCATAAGCGGCAGGCGAAAGCAGCGCACGTGTGCGGCCTGAAATATGAACGGACAAATTTCTGCCCCCGTACTCGAACCCGAAATGCCCGTATCTAAAGCGGTTTCCGCCCAGATAGAGCAGTTCGAAACGCATTTCGCGCGCGTACGACAGCAACTGATCCATCACTTTTGTGAAAAACCCTCTGCAACGGTAATCAGGAAGCGTTGAAACCGCACCGACACACGCTGAAGAGACGGTTTTATCACCGTTTATAAGCGTTAAAGGGTAAAGACCGATGGAACTGACAAGCTTTTCGCCTTCAAAAGCCCCGAAATGGATCATCTCGGCGTTGTCCGGACGGTAAAGTTTCGGCAATATGTGCTCAAATTTAGCTTCGGCGTCAACAAACCCGAACGATCTGTTCATGACGTCCATCAGCATCTCATATTCATCCTGCCTGACTGTTCTGATTTCCATAATTATCTGATGATCCGGACCCGGCTTCGGCCGTCCGTTCAGACCGGCTGAAGTGGTGCCGCGTCAATTCTCAAACAGCGCTTTTGCAAAGTCTTCGGGGACAAAAGGCTGAAGATCGCCTATGCCCTCGCCAACTCCTACTAAACGCACAGGGATCCCCAGTTCTTCGCAAATTGATACCACGATACCGCCCTTTGAGGAGCCGTCAAGTTTGGTCAAAATTATTCCGGTTATGCCCGCGACCTCTGAAAAAGCGCGGGCCTGATTAACTGCGTTCTGGCCGGTGGCGGCATCGAGGACGAGAAACGTTTCATGCCGTACTCCGGCCATTTCGCGCTCCGCGACGCGGTTCATTTTGGCAAGCTCATCCATAAGGTTTTTCTTGTTATGGAGGCGGCCGGCGGTGTCGCAGATCAGCACGTCAACGCCTTTTGCGCGTGCGCTGCGACACGCGTCGAAAAGGACAGCCGCGGGATCGGCTCCTTCGCCCTGGCTGACCATTTCGACGCCCGCGCGTTCCGCCCAGACGCCCAGCTGGTCGATGGCGGCTGCGCGGAACGTGTCGCCGGCCGCCAGCATGACGCGTTTGCCCGCGCTCTTATAAAGGTGCGCCATTTTGCCTATAGAAGTCGTCTTTCCGACTCCGTTCACGCCTATGACGGATATGAGCACGGGCACCGCGTCGGTATCGAGCCCCTGCTCGCCCTTTGAAAGCATTGCCGCTATCTCTTCCTGAAGCGCGGCCTCGACCTGAGCAGGGTCTGTTATCCTGCCTTCTTTTACGCGTGCTCTAAGGCGGCTCATAAGCGTTTCTGTAGTTTCGACGCCGAAATCCGACGTGATCAGCAGTTCTTCGAGTTCGTCAAACAGATCTTCGTCTACGCGGCCGAAGCCTGCGAGGAGCGCGTTCAATTTATTTTTAAAGCCTTCGCGTGTCTTTTTAAGCCCGGCTTTTAATTTGTCAAAAAATCCCATATCGATCACCTTCCGCTGATTAGTTGCCCGCAGCGCCGACGCTTTCGGAGCGCAATGCGTGGCAGTTCCGGACGTTCGCATTGCCGCAGCGCGTTTCGCGTCGCGCCAGGTGCCGCATACCGACCGCGCCGTCACTCCATGCGAAGCGAAACCACGCGCGAAATACCTTTTTCTTCCATTGTCACACCGTACAGAGAGCCGGCATATTCCATTGTCCCCTTGCGGTGCGTGACCATAATAAATTGTGTGTCTTTAGATACGCCCGAAAGATAATCGGACAGGCGGTAGACGTTCGCGTCGTCGAGCGCCGCTTCGATCTCGTCGAGCAGGCAGAAGGGCGAAGGACGCATACGCAGGATAGCGAACAGGAGCGCTATTGCGGTGAGTGCGCGCTCGCCGCCTGAAAGGAGCAGCATGTTCTGCAGTTTCTTTCCGGGGGGCTGTACGTTGATGTCGATGCCGCAGTCGAGCACTCCGGATCCGTCTCCGTCCGAGAGTACGATGTCCGCTTTTCCTCCGCCGAACAGTTCTGCGAAGACCTGATTGAAATTGGTGCGGATGATCTCGAACTGCTGCGAGAATTGACGCTGCATAACTTCGGTGAGTTCGTCGACGACGTGTTTGAGCTTTGCTTTCGCCTCGTTCATATCTTTTGCCTGCGCGGACATGAAATTATAGCGTTCGACAGTCGCTTCGTATTCTTCGACGGCGTTTACGTTGACCGGCCCGAGCGCCTTTATGGCGGAGCGCAGTTCGACGATACGGGCGGCGGATTCTTTATAATTTTCTATTACTATATTCTTCGCGAGCTCTTTTGCCGCGCTGAGCGTAAGCTCGTACTCTTCCCACAGGCGGTTACGGCCGTTGTTGATCTCGTTTTCGCACCGTACGCGCTGGATCTCGAGGCGGTTCGCCTCCTGCTCGATATTGGCGAGACGGGTGTTGATCTCGGTGATCCTTGTAAGCATTCCGCCCAGCACCTGATCCGTATCGGCTTTGCGCTTTTCGACGCCTTCGAGTTTTTCTGCCGCGCCGTCGGCGTCAAGCTGCGACACAGCGCGTCTCGTTTCGAGTTCGTGTATTTCCGCTTCGAGCGCCGCGACGCTGTCAATGTTTTCTTTCAGCGACGTGTCGTAATTCTTGATCTTTTCGGTCAGCGTTTCTATGTCGGCTTCGAGTGCGGTAATGTCGTTTTTGTCTTTCTCCCTGGCCGCTTCTACGCGGTTCTGGTCGATTTTTATGGCAAACAGCGCGTTGCTCACCGACTCGCGCTCGCCGCGTACCGTCTGAGCGGCCTCAGAAGCCTCTGTAAGGCGTTTTTCGGCGTCGGCAATATCTTTTCCCGCCTGCTCCGCTTCTTCGCCGCAAAGGGCGATCTGCGAGTTCAGAGACTGCACCAGCACGATCTGCTCCTTGAGCTCGTCAACGAGTTTTACGCGCCTTGCCCGTCTGCCTTCCGCCCGTTCTCTCAGCGCCGTCACTTTTGAATTGAGCACCGAGACCTGGCGTTCAAGTTCGCGCAGTTCTTCGAAGCGCGTTTTCTGAGTTTCGGACAGAGCCGCTTCTTCGGATTTGCTCTTAGCCAGGTGCGAGTATATCGCTTCTACCTGCTTCGACGCGGCATCAAGTTCTTTTTCGAGTCTCGGTATTTCTCTCGTTCTCGAAAGTGTTCCTGTCGTCTTCGCGCCTTTTTCGGAAGCGCCGCCGGTGATAGCGCCTGACGTTCTTAAAATGTCTCCGTCAAGCGTGACGCACATAAATCCGTACTTATATTTCTTTGCCGCGGCGATGGCGTCGTCAAGTGTTTTGAATACAGCTACGCGGCCGAGCAGACTGTCGGCAACGGGTCTGAATATTATTTCGCATTCTACGTGGTCGCTCGCGATCCCCAGGTATCCGGAGAGCCCTTTAAGTTCGCGCTGGAGCTGGTCGTCAAACCGTTTTCCGGTCACGGCTGTGAGCGGCATGAACGTCGCGCGTCCGTAGCGGTGTTCTTTCAGGAAGTTTATGGCGTCGCGCGTCTCTTCTTCCGTTCTGGTTATGATGTTCTGGTAGCTTTGCCCGAGCGCCGTCTCGATCGCCTGTTCGTATTCGCGCGGTACGGTGATCAGCTGCGCCACTGCGCCGTATATGCCTTCTCCGAACGACGGATTTTTCTTGCACATCTGGAGGACTTCTTTAACGCTTCTGGCGTAGCCTTCGTACAGTTCCTCCATCTCGCGCAGCAGCTTGCACTGTGCGCTGAGGCTCTGCATCTTACCGGTGAGTTCGGTGATCTTGCGGTTATCCTCGTCGATCGAAGCGCGCAGCGTTGCCAGGCGGCTGTCGCTGTTCTGGTACTCCTGCTTTGCGTCGGAAGCTGCGTTGCCGGCGTCTTCGTACTCTTTTTCAGCGGCGTCAAGCTCGTCTTCTCCCGCGCTGTCGCTTTCCTGTATCGCTTTGAGTTCCTGGTCGAGCGAGAGTTTGCGTTCTGTGACGAGGTCGATCTGCGTCTTTGCCGCCTGCGCCATATTGTTTTTTTCGCCCTGGAGCAGCTGCAGGCGCATAAGTTCCGCTCTGAGCTCTTCCTTTTGTTTTTCGGCTTCGGCAAGGCGCGCGTCCGTGGCGTTCAGCAGGTCCGCCTGCGCCCCTCCGCGTTCTTCGATCTGTGCGATCTGCCCGTCCAGCGCTTTTATTTCGGCCTTCAGGCGGTCAATTTCCTGCCTGTGCGCTTCTATTTTTCCGCTTTGCTCGGCTTTTTCCGTATCAGCCCTGCGGTTCTCCTCTTTCGCGCGGACAATTTTTTCGTTGTTGACCGCTATTTCGCCGCTCAGCCGTTCTATGCGTTTTTCGTGCTCGAATCTGTCGTTTTTAAGCTGTGCAATAAGGCTGTCGAGCTGCCTTGACAGTTCGAGTTTCGATTCGTTTTCCTGCCTGAGCGCCTCGAGCGACGCTTCCGTCTCCGCTCTGTCGGAATTAACCGTCTCAACGTTCGCGGTGATCTCTTCGAGCCTTACTTCCGCCTGAGATAT
>JAGCTF010000158.1 GCA_017963755.1 Clostridia bacterium
ACCGGCCTGTACGCACATATAAACGGCGCGTCTTCATAGCTTACGGGCTCGTGGAAAGGCTGGCTCGATACGATACGCCTGTCTGAGCCGTGGTCGTACCTGAGCGCCATTCCGTCTTTTACGTCAGATGCCAGCATGAATACGTGCTGCGGTCCGCCGTCAGCCGCGGGACGGACAAATATGATGTCTCCGGCTCGCAGATCTTCGATCCTGGTGATCTTTTTGAAACCTTTATCCTGGCACCATTTGACAAGGTTCGATACGACGCAGCCCTGTACGAGCGGCTGGTCGGTAAATCCGGCGCGGTAGAGGATCCAGTCCACCAGACGGTCGCAGCTTGTCCGAAGCGGCCGATGATTGATGCCGGGGTTCGTGCACGAGTCGCCGTACTTAAAATCGTGCGTGCGGGCGTATTCGGTAATGTAGTGGCCTTCGCGCAGGAGGTTGCACTGAAGCAGGGTGTAAGGCGTGTAAACGATCTTACCCTTTTCGTTGGCAACGCGGTACCCGTATTCCTTAACGTAGTTGCACGCGGCGGTGGCATCCTTGAGCGAAGAATAGACGTTGCCGTCTGTATTGTCCTCGAGCACGCCGAGGCGGTCTTCATACAGGCATACGTAGTACCCTTTTTCGACATTCGGAGCAGGCTCCTCCTTGACCTTATCTGTGGCAATATACGCTTCTGCTTCCGCGCGGTTTTTGCAGAATGCGATTGCCTGAAGCAGGAATTCGTCGCCTTTCTCGACGTAGTTCGTGTAATCCAGCCTGAAACTGTCGTTGAACGAGCCTTCCCAGCCCGGAGTATCCTTGCCCGCTTCGAAGATCAGATACTGCGTCACGCGCTCGCCGAAGAACTCGGAGTCACCGCCGTACTTTTCCACGATCGAATAACCAGGTGTGGCATTTTCGTTGTCCCCGGTAGCGTAGAACATCTCAAACGCGCCGCCCCACTCCGCGCTGAATTTAAGTACGATCGCTTTTTTCTGTTCGGGAGTGAAAGGAACGTACGTCTTACCGTCTGGCTGCGCGGGGAAACCGGCGGCCTCATACATGCTGTTTACGTTCCAGAATACCGACGGGTCGCGCGACGTGGCGGTGGCAACGAATTTCACTCCGTCCGCGGTAAGCTCAGGGCTTGATGAATTACCAAACGTGAACGACGCTTTAAACATATCGCTGTCAAACGTCGAAAGGTCAATGCGGTTGGAATCGGTCATCTTTTCGGTGCCTTCACCCGGTTCGTACACGAACGCTTCGCGCTGCGCGCACGACGTGCAGCAAACGATGACTGTAATAATAGCCAGTACAAATAACGTGATTTTTTTTACCATTCAAATGATACTCCGCGTTTTTATTATATTTGTATTATATATCAATAACCTCTTTCATCCCTCGGTCTTATCGGACTTCCGCCTACCGCCGGAAAATATCCTTCGCTGTTCGGCGTACAGTCTTTATCCTTACCTTCTTCATCTTTATAATGAATCTCGTTTCTTACGTCGAAAGAATCAATATTTTCAAAAGTATTGCCGTTTTCACCGTCAAAATCTGTGTGATATTCGCCCCAGTAGCTGTTCACGCAGTAGAACGGATCGGCGAAATACCTGGAATACACGGGATTTTTGTAGTTTTCGTTTTCAGCGTAGGAAGCAGAATAATTCAGATGAACGTTCTTAACTTTATTGTCCCTGACCGTGTAGCTGAACTCGTTGACGCAGCCGATCAGGCCGGAAACGTTGTGGAACCCGGTGACTGACGAATCTTCGACAACGCAGTCGTGGATATTGACGCTGCCTTCCTGAATGTTCGCGCCGACGAGGCCTCCGACTCTGATGCTTATTCCTGTCAGATCGTTTTCGGAGCCCGTCCCGCCTTTAAGCTCGAGGCCTGAAACGGTCACGTGATCAAGCTCGACCACAGTGGCACCGTACTCTATTGACCCGATAACTCCGCCGCAATGTTTTGAAGCGGCTTCCAGCTTTTCGTTTGTGAAGCGTACGTTTTTGATCACCATCGAAACGCTGACCTGGCCGAAGAAGCCGGTGCCGTACACCGTTTCCGAGAACGGGACCTCTTCAAGATCGTCAGGGGTAACGGTCACGCCGTTTATAGCGTGGCCCTGCCCGTCGAACACTGCGTTCGCAAGCAATCTTCCTGCGTAAACAGGCGTCCAGTTCTTTCCTCCCTCGAGCGCTGGATCGAGGTCAATGTCGTTCATCAGTTTGATCGTGAATCCGTGGAAATCGTATTCAAGGTCAACGTTGTTCATATGTTCGGCGAAAGCAAAAAGCTGTTCGCGCGTGTTTATCTCTACGGTTTTTCCTCTGACAACAAGGTCTTTATATTTCGGGTCGGGTTCTTCCTGTTTTTCTTCCGTTGCGGCCGGTTCGGGATCAGCGGGTTTCCCGGAGCACGCTAAAAACGTCGCGGCGGTAAGGCATATGGTGAGCAGCAGGGCAATGATTTTAAATAAGTGCTTCATTTTGATTATCCTTTCTTTATCCGATCGTATCCGGCCTTTTTCTGGAGCTGGTCGTTTCGGCACGTGCTGTCATTTTATCCGTTTTTCGGACAATGTCAAGTGCCGCTGCTTATGTATATGCCCGGCGGCGGAGCCGTAATAATTGACAGCGGGTGCGTTTTTTGATAAAATTCCGACAACATTTCCGGATCACAGGAGGAAAATAACTATGAAAAAAATTTTGTCATTTTTAACCGCGCTGGCAATAGTAATATCGCTTGGCGCGGCTGCATTGCCCGCAGCATACGCCGCGGAAGCTGATAATGCAGAGAAGAGCGAGGAGCACGAATTCGTGCGCTTCATCGGAGACGGTTTTGACCCGTACGCGTCGTTCGAATTCAGCGATAAAGGTCAGAACGATTACATTGACCCGGACACCGTCAGATGGGCGGCCATACGCCACCGCACCGCGGCACGCTACAATGAAGACAATGTCGAATATATTGCCCAGTTTTATGTCTCTCCCCCTGCTGAGCCATTCATCCCCGCGCACTACATCTACTCGGGCGAATGGGAGACCCTCATCGTAGACATGACATCCGTTGCCGCCCTGTACGGCCGCGAATCCATCTGGGACTCCAGCCATTATATTAACCCGGAGAACATCCGCCTTGACCCGCTCGAGCCCGACCGCGACGCTGAAAACTTTGACGACAGCACCGGCCGCGGAAAGGTCATCGAAGGCGACTACATTGACATCGCCTGGATCGCATTCTTCGAAAAAGAGGACGATGCTAAAGCATATACCGGCACAGAAAACACACCGTTCTGCATACTCGATGCCGAAAGCCTCTCCGCTCCGTTCTCCGTACACAGCCTGAAGGCCGAGCTTTTCTCAGATAAGCCGGTCGATCCCGACGTCACCGAAGCACCGGTCGAGATCTCCGGGCCCGTTGCCCTGCTCGCTCTGAATTATGAGGACGAGGTGAACGACATGCTCTTCGCGGGCGGTAAAAACATCATACAGGAAGTGTATTTCGGCGAAAAATGCTACGTTGTCGACGTTCCTGCAGGCGGAGACCCGAACGTTGAACTTTGCTTCGGCACGCTCGCTGCGGGCGGCGACATCGATGAGATCTCCGCTGACGAATGCAAAGTCATGCAGATGGGCGTCAGGGTCAATCCCGATGACGGCGGCGTTGTGGGCAATATCTACTGGCAGACCGATCTTAACCCCGGCTACAGCGAAACGCAGAATTTCGAGTACAAATCCGCGAAGACC
>JAGCTF010000159.1 GCA_017963755.1 Clostridia bacterium
CGCCTGTGTACCTGCGGACAACGGACGAGATGCTCGCCGAGTTCGACTATCTGGGCGACAGAGCGCAGGGGATCGTCGTGGACAATACGGTTAAGATCGCCGGTATGATCGAGAAGATTCTGCCTGTGCCGAAGGGGAACTTTCCGCCCAGCATTCCGGGCTCCGACGAGACGCTTCGCACGTCCGCATACGAAAAAGCGAAGGCGATATACGGAGATCCGCTGCCCGAACTCGTTGAAAAGCGCCTCACGAGGGAGCTCGACGCGATCATCGGCAACGGTTATTCGATCATGTACATTATCGCGAAAGAGCTCGTGGCGGAATCGGCCAGAAACGGATATCAGGTAGGTTCAAGAGGTTCGGTCGGATCGTCATTGGCCGCGTACATGGCCGGGATCACGGAGGTCAATTCTCTTCCTGCGCATTACCGCTGCGATTGCGGTTATCTCGAATTCCACGAAAACGAAGGGGACGACTGCGGCTTCGACATGCCTAAAAAGAATTGCCCGAAGTGCGGCAGGGAACTGATACGCGACGGCTTCGACATACCGTTCGAAACGTTCCTCGGATTCAACGGGGACAAGGTTCCGGATATTGACCTCAACTTCGCCTCCGACGACCAGCCCAACGCACATAAATATACGGAAGTACTGTTCGGTAAGGGCAAGGTCTTCCGCGCCGGTACCGTTACGGGGCTTGCCGAGAAGAACGCCAGAGGCTACGTGCTGAAATATCTGGAGCGCAGCGGTAAAACGGCCAGCAACGCCGAGATCGACCGCCTCGCTTCGGGGTTCGAAGGTGTGAAAAAAACGACCGGGCAGCATCCCGGCGGAATAATCGTTGTCCCGAAAGACAGAGATATTCACGAATTTACACCTGTGCAGCATCCCGCCGATAAGCCCGATTCCGAAACGATAACGACGCATTTCGAATTCAAATCTCTCCACGATACGCTCCTGAAGCTCGATATTCTCGGCCACGAAGGTCCTGAAATGCTGAAGCTTTTAGAGAACTATACGGGCGTCGACAGCCGCACCGTCGATATCAACGACGAGAACATGCTTACGATATTCAGCTCTCCCGACGCGCTTAAAATGGATATGAGCAAGGTGCGGATCAATATGTCCCTGGGCACTTACGGCATCCCCGAGCTCGGAACGAATTTCGTTATAAAAATGCTGATGGAGACGCGCCCGAAGAAAGTATCGGAACTAGTGCGTATTTCAGGCCTTTCGCACGGCACCGACGTGTGGTCCGGGAACGTACAGACGCTCATAGAGAGCGGTACGTGTACGCTGTCCGAGGCCATCTGCTGCCGCGACGATATCATGCTCCACCTGATCAATAAAGGTCTGGACAATTTCATGTCGTTCAGCATAATGGAGAAAGTGAGGAAGGGCAAGGGCCTGACTCCCGAGTGGGAGGCGGAGATGCGCGCGCACAACGTCCCCGAGTGGTACATCGAATCGTGCAATAAGATCAAATACATGTTCCCGAAAGCGCACGCCGTTGCCTACGTCATCCTTTCGCTGCGCATCGCCTGGTTCAAAGTATACCGCCCCGACGCGTACTACGCAGCCCGTTTTTCGCTCAAGATCGACGATTTCGACGGGGCAAATATGCTGCACGGCCTTGACCGGCTCTACGCGAGGATGGCGGCAATGAACCTGCTGAATACCGGTTCGGATTCGATGGCTCCCGATGACGACGCCTCGTCCGGCTTCGATGATTTCGGCGACAATGACGATTCGGACGATGATTCCGGCAGCGGCGATCTCAGCGCCAAGGATAAAAGCCAGGCGGCGGTCTATTATCTGCTCGTCGAACTTTACTCCCGCGGCCTTAAGTTCCTGCCGATCGACATCTACGAATCGGACGCGAAAAACTTCGTGCCTACTCCTGACGGGATCCGTCCTCCTATCGGCTGCCTCCAGGGCGTCGGAACTTCAGCGGCCGAGAGCATTGTGAATGAAAGCCGCAGGCGCAAGGCGAGGGGCGAAAAGTATATTTCTATCGATGATTTCCAGGCTTCGACCGGCGCGAACAAAGCCGTGGTCGAAGTGCTTAAAAACGAAGGCTGCCTCGACGGGCTGCCCGAAACGAATCAGGTATCGCTGTTCGATCTGTTCTGATCTGCTATGTACGAAATTGACTACGATCTGCTTGCAAAGCAAACTTTATCATTATGTGAAGGCGGGGACGGTTCCCCGGCTTTTGAAACTGCGTGTCTCGCAAACGTTTCGGCGCTGCTCTTCGACGCGCTCGCTGACGTGAACTGGGCAGGCTTCTACCGCCTGATGCCCGACGGATCGCTTTTGCTGGGGCCCTTTCAGGGCAAACCCGCCTGCATGGTCCTCGCAGCGGGCAAGGGCGTATGCCAGGCTGCCGTATCTTCCGGACGCAGCGTGGTCGTCAATGACGTCCATACTTTCCCCGGGCATATCGCATGTGACAGCGTCTCGGCGTCCGAGATCGTTGTCCCGCTCCGCCGCACTGACGGCATCCTCTGGGGCGTGCTGGATATCGACAGCCCGGTAAAAGGGCGGTTCGGAGAAATTGACCGCGTCGGGCTGGAGAAAATCGGAAAAGCAGCTGAAACAGTTCTGTAACTGTTGTGTATTATTTGTAAAAGCGAACAGGATGGGATACGGCGATGGACGAAAGATCGTTAATGGCCTTTATAAAAAAAATATTGCTAAACGGATCGCCCGAAAAAGCAGGTATTTCTTTGAATCAGCTTGCGGAGATCCTGAGCTCACAGCACGCGGATCCCGACCAGGTCAAACTTGTAAAAGAAGCCGCAGAATCGGCACGGGAAGCCAGAGACGCCGCTGCGAAGCCGGATTTTATCAAGCAGGATCTGGTTTTGGCAATAAGAGCATCCCAAAAACGCAGAAGAGAAGAAGAACTTTATTCGAGAGGAAGATGCTGATATGGGCAATTATATGGACCGGACATATCTTGCCATCGACGGCGTCATCCTTACTTACTCCGGAAATGATAAGATCCTTCAGATTCCCTCAAAGCTTATGGATATGGATATTGTACGGCTCGGAGACGGAGCTTTTATGGAATCGCTGATAAAGCATGCCATAGTTCCTGAAGGAATAAAAACGATCGGAAAGAGAACATTTTATGATTGCCCGCTCCTGAGCCAGATCGAATTACCGGGTTCTTTGGAAGGCATAGACTTTTGGGCTTTTCACAAATTGCCGATGCTCACTTCTATCACCATCAACGACCTGGCATTATCGAAGAAGCAATTTATAACTCTTAAACAATCGGGAATACCCGTCGGAGGCACTAAATATATTGTCACTGATCCGTCGCCAGTAACGTTAATTAGGCAGATCGTCGAAGAGGTCGGAATATTGCCGGCGAAATATATCCCGAACACGATATCGCGTCTGTTCGAAGCGCCTGATTCTAATACGTTCTCTGAATCCGCAAGCTATAGCTGTTTCCGCTTTGGCATTTCAGGAGGGAATGAGCAAAGAGAAGAGTTCCGGGACGCGATCTCCGACATAAATAATCCTGTCGATCCCGAAACGGAAAAACAGCAGGATGAGCTGCTCAAAAAAGAGTATAGGGTGGATATACCTAAAACCGCAATTATTTTTCTTGATGCGGAGAATTACTCGACCTACGACGACACTTATTACGTCAGGGCGGAGATCCGTTTCGGGTATTATTTCTGGCAAACGCTCCTTCCTGTTTATCATAAAGGGAAGCAATACTATCTGTACAGACGCAATTATCTCAGCAGAAACGGCGAAGATAAATATTTAAGGGTCGACGTAGCGATATTGAACGATAAAGGGCTGGTAACGAGCAGAGAAGAGGCGGAGGAAGTTTATGCAAAATACAGAATGCTGTCACTTCTCTGATCTCGATAATAAGGTCAAAGACATCTGTATTCTCGGCCGGACCGTTCCGGTAAAGAACTATATCTGTTCGCCGGACGGGGTCAATTACCGTCTTAAAACTGATCCTGTGCGCCTTCAGCTCACTCTGCTCCCACTCTCATTCTGCCCTGCGTCATGCCCGTTCTGCCTGGCAACAGACACCGGCAAACACTTCCGGATCGACACCGCAAAACTTGAGAAAACGATGAAACTTCTTAAAGCGGAAGACAGAGTGCGAGGCATAAAGATAACGGGCGGAGAGCCTTTTTATGATATTGACCTCCTGAACGAAGTGATCAATATTCTGTTTTCGGTATTTGGAAACAGTATGGAGGTGTCCGTCAGCACCAACGGGATCGGGCTCGGGGATCTTGACAAGCTCGATAACCTGGAACTTCTGGAATCGATACATATAAGCAGGCACCATTACGATGACGATATAAACAGATCGCTTTTCGGAGGGTTTCAGGTTCCTGACGCGAAGGAACTTAAAGCGGCGATCGATCCGGTGCCATTTAAGGACATATTTGTTTTTAACTGTATGCTGCTGAAAGGTTATATCGATTCGAAAGAAGAGGTACACCGGTTTTTGGATTTTGCGATCGAAACAGGCGTTCCGAAAGTGGGTTTTATGGTCTGTACGCCGGTAAATAAATTTGCCGAAAATCATACGCTGCCCTTCGAATCTGTTATTCGCGACGATGACGATTCGATACTGTTTACGAGGGGCTTTTACGATCATAAATACTGCCACTGCCGCGACGGCGTTTACGTTTCTCCGGACGGCAGACTGACAGAACTTTACGGAAGGGATACGGCGGGAGGCAGCGTGCCTTACTCAAGAGGGCTTGTTTATGATTACGACGGCCATCTGAAAGACGGCTTCGGGGGTAATATTATCATCTGATAAAAGGGAAAAAGCTGTGACTATTGAAGAGAAAATCAAAAAATTCAAGATAGACCTGCTGCGCAAATTGCCGTTCTACGGCGACATTCTGCTGATGATGCCTATTGTCCGGAACGACAAAATCCCGACTGCGCAGACGAACGGCAGAAAGATAGAGTATAACGGCCACTTCCTGGAATCTATGTCTGACGGTCAATGCAATTTTATTATTATGCATGAAGTCTTCCACGTTCTTCTGCATCATTGCAGCCGGTCAAAGGGAAGAAACCCGCAGTTCTGGAATATCGCGGCGGATCTCGTCGTAAATGACATGCTGCTCAAGCTGCAATATGATATGAGACGTTACCAGATCAAATTCGAAAAGCCGGACAATGGACTTTTCGATTCGGTCGGACTAAACGACACGGTTGAATCCATATATGAAAGAATAGCACAGGCAAATAATTATTCTGTGCCAATAGATAAAAAATTGATTTTGAACACCGGCAATAAAAAGCTGGCGGAAATTCCGGACGATCTCATTATAATTGAAGGTTCAAAGAATGAGGGAAAAATGTTTCCGATCGATGCCGGAAAGCATTCGGACGGATCGGACGGATTGAGCGAAACAATGATAGATCAGGTCATACACGACGCGATCAATAAAAACAGGGGCACCGCAGGCAGCTTTTTTGCTCCCAGAGAGCTGTTGCTGCTTGATGATGCAAAGAAACTGAACTGGAAATCGCTGCTGAAAGATCTCCTTCAGGAAGAGATCAATGACGAATCGTCATACACGACTCCCGAACGCAAATACATTCATATGGACCTGCTCCTGCCCGGATACAGCCTGACCGAAGAGAAGCTCGAAGAAGTATGGGCTTTTGTAGATTCTTCTGGTTCTATCGGTGACAGAGAAATGAAGGAGTTTATAACACAGCTTTTTCGTATTTCAAAGGAATTTAAATGTGTTTTCAATATCTGCTACTGGAACACAAGCGTATCTGACGTGTATATGAATATACCTGACGAAAAAGCATTGCTGAAAGCGGTGCCTAAACACAGCGGAGGGACGAACATAAATTGTGTGTACAGATGGATTAATGAGAATAAAATAAAGCCCGAAGTTATGTTGATCCTGACGGACGGGTACTTCGGAAAGCTCGACGATTCCGTCTTTCGACCGTCACTCAGGGGAAAGACGATACTTGTGCTTTCGGAGGGGATAATGATAAACGATGATATGAAGAAGATCGGGAAGATAGCGAGGCTGTGAAGCGGACAATACAGAGACATATTATAATGGCAAATGGGCGAACCGAGTGATGGCACGAATTTTGGGTCTCATGCGAACCCCGGAATCGGTTCGCATTTCGGTCAAACAAAATTCTTAGCCATTCACTCGGCTTCGCCAGCGAAAAAGAGGAAGGCAAAGAAGCTGTTGAATAATTGAAAATGGCAAATGGCAAATTGCAAATGGCAAATTGCAATTCTGCTTCGTATAAATAAGGGGAGTTGAGGAACAGTGAATTTAAGAGATTTTGGCGAGTGCGTTGAGTATAACATTAAGAACAATATCAGGCACGCGATACTCGGTCTGGGAGCGCCGGGCGTGGGCAAATCACAGATCATACGCCAGATAGGCAAAAAATACGGATACAAAGTGATCGACATCAGGCTAGCGCAGATGTCGGAAGTCGAAATAGGCGGCCTCATCTATCCGAACGAAAGCAGGACAAAAACCGTATGGCTCACGCCAGAGATATTGCCCGACGAAAAACGCGACGGAAAGAACACCATACTGCTCCTCGATGAATTGACCTCGTGCACGAAAAGAGTGCAGGTCGCCGCGTACCAGCTGATACTTGACCGCAGGATAGGGCAATACCAGCTTCCGGAAGGCACGTTCGTCATTGCCCTCGGAAACCGCGAAGACGATGACGGCGTATATATCAAACTGGCCGGACCGCTGGCAGACCGTTTTGAGATCCATTATATTGACCCGGATTTCGATCAGTGGAAATACGATTATGCGCTGAAATACAACGTTCATCATCTTGTGATAGCGTATCTGACGTTCAAGCCTTCCGCGCTTCATAACCAGAAAGATTCCGGAGGAAGTATGGTATTCGCGACGCCGCGTTCGTGGGACAGGGTGAGTGACATACTTCACATCGATTCTGACGTCAGTAAACCGGTCATAAGGAATAAAATAATCGGAAATGTCGGAGAAAAAGAAGGCATTCAATTTGTTGAATTCTGCAAAAATAACAGTGATATCGTCACCGCTGACGAATTTCTTGCCGGAAGAGGCGTAATGCCAAAATCACCCGAAAAAATATCGATCCTTTTGTCCGCTCTGGCAGATAAAGCATCGTTCCTGGCCACGCTCGGAAGCGCGGAACTGACAAAGGAGCAGGAGTACAAGGTGCGTGCTGTTATTAGAGCATATTTCAGATTCCCGGAATCTGAATATACTGTCATCGGGCTCAGAAACCTGCTGGAAATGAACAGGGAAGTGGTTAAGAAGGTATTTTTATCGATAGACGACCGCGAGATACGAAACTTTATCAAGGAAAATAAAGCTGTTTTCGGGCTTGATCAGGCGGAAATCTCTAAGGGACCTGGCGCCAGGCTCGCTATGTGGAATTGAAGAACGGAATTTTCGCGAAAATGATGCGGAAAGCTGGTTTAAAACGGTCAGATGAAGGCATTGATAAGGTTTTTGAAAAGCGAGATAACAGGCTGGAAGGCGTTTGACATTATATGGCTCTGCATTGCCACGATCGTCATCGCCGCGCTGTCAGTCTACTGGCGCGATAACTGGCTCAGCGTCATAGCGTCGCTTACTGGCGTATGGTGCGTCATCCTGACCGGAAAAGGCAAGCGCTCTTCATTTATTTTCGGCTTGATCAACGTTGTTTTTTATGCGATAGTGGCGTTCCGTGCCAAATATTACGGGGAAGTTATGCTTAACGCGCTTTACTACCTGCCGATGAATTTCGTGGGATGGTTCGCGTGGAAAAAACATATGGACGAAGCTACGGGAGAGGTCGTAAAAGAAAAGCTGAGCCTGAAAAAAAGCGCGATAATATATGCCTTAACGGCGCTGGCGATAGTGCTGTACGGATTCATTTTAAAGGCGTTGGGCGGCAATCTCCCGTTCATTGACAGCATGAGCACCGTAGTCTCGGTCGTTGCCCAGATCCTGTCGATAAAGCGGCTGATGGAGCAGTGGGTGCTGTGGATAGTTGTCGACGTCGTCACGGTGATAATGTGGGCGGTCAATTTCGCCCGCGGCGGCGAGGATATCGCTACGCTGGCAATGTGGAGTATTTATCTGATCAACGCGTTTATAATGTTCGCGCGCTGGTATAAGGAGGCAAAAAAACGTGAGGTATGACGTTGGAATGTACGGCGGCTCGTTCAATCCGCTGCATTTAGGACACGTTGACTGCATGATACGGGCGGCCAATATGTGCCGCGAGCTTTTTATTGTACTCAGCGTGGGTAATAAAAGGGGCGAGATCAACGCGCGCGTCAGATACCGCTGGATCTATCAGCTCACGAAGCACATTGGCAACGTTAAGATCATCATGCTCGAAGACGATGCTGATACAAAGGCTGATTATACGGAAGAATACTGGAAAAAGGATGCTGAAACTGTAAAAGCGGCGGTAGGGAAACACATCGACGTCGTATTTTGCGGGAGCGATTATGACGGCGACAGCTTCTGGCACAAATGTTATCCGGACAGCGAACTTTATATATTCGAGAGGAACGGGATCAGTTCCACAGAACTCAGAAAAGACCCGTATGCTCACTGGGACTGGCTGCCGGAGATCGTAAGGCCGTATTACGTGAAAAAAGTGCTGCTGATGGGCGGCGAGAGTACGGGCAAATCCACCCTTACGATCAATCTGGCACACAGGTTCAACACGAATTATATTGACGAAGCGGGGCGTGATATCTCGGAGCGCAGCGGTACGGATATGCTTATGCTGCCTGAAGATTTCACCGAGATACTGCTTCAGCATAAACTGAACGAAATAAAAGCGGTCGTGCACAGCAATAAAATACTGTTTATTGACACCGACGCACTCGTCACACAGTTTTATATGGGCTTTTTAAAAGACCCGGAAATAGAGCGGAACAAAGCATTGTCCGACGCGATCGATGCGCTTAATGAATACGATCTGATACTGTTCTTAGAGCCGGACGTAGATTTTGTGCAGGACGGGGACAGGAGCGAAGTGATCAGGAACGATCGCGAAAAATACAGTGAAGAAATCAAGGAACTGCTCAGAAGCCACCACAGGAAATTTGTCGAGATCGGCGGTTCGTACGGGCAGCGTTATGAAAGTGCGGTCAATGAAGTATGCAGACTGATGGAAATGAACTGAAGAAAAAAAGATTTATAAACGTGCTCTGGATCGTTTTGCTTGTGGCGGGATTATTGCTGATTCCGCTCTCGATCGTTATTTCCAATGTGTTTACCCCCGAATTTAATTTGCCGCTTTTTTCCCTTTCTCAACTTTGCGGCGAGCTTCTGCTGATCCTTGCCCTTGCCGCATGGAGAGTTTCAAAAGGAAAAACGAAGAGCACCAATATCTTCCGCGCTTTAACGCCTGCGCAGATAGTTCTGGCGTCGTCTTTGTTTTTGATGACAATCGGAATGCTGTCAGTACATGCAGCGGCGCTTCTTCTGATCGGCATGCTGGGATTCCACGTGGCGATCGTTTTGGCGATCGTGAGAGGCGTATTAAACTATAAAATGAAGCAGTCAAGCCCGCCGGAATCTGCGCAGAAAACTGTTGCCCCGTCCGCTAATTCCCATAGTATCTTTTCAGTGAGGAACACTCCGACTGCAGCTGCTCCCGCGGCAGATGCCGTAAAGCCTTATACGCCGCCTTATTCTGCGAACATTGTCTCCAGGCGTATAGCACCTCAGCCGTTACCCCCGCTTCCGCAACAGAGAAAACTGCCGCCAAAGCCCGCGATCGTTCACTGCGAAACCTGCGGGATCGAAATGAAAAACGACGGCAGCGTTTCTCATATAGGTGACAGATATTTCTGCGAGCGCTGCTATGAAAGGCTGCTGTTGGATTATTATGAAAAGACCGGCGAGGACAGAAAAGGCCAGATAGTGCTTCTTATAAGAGAACTGAAGAGACTTGCCGAGTATAAGCAAAGAAAGGACCTCGGGAGAAAAATCGTCACCGCTCTGTCCAATCTGGAATCTTACCGGATATTCCGGGAAAAGTGCCTCGATACAAGATGCGAATGTTGCGGAAGAAAACTTTCAAACGACGAACTGATCATTTTTAATGATATGATGCTGTGCAGGGAATGCATCGAGAAATTTAAAAAATAAAAAAACTCGAAAAAGTGTAACAGTTCACAAACACACGTGTATTTGGGAATGTACACTATAGGTGTACCATCACGCTGATTTTGATTGACACCGCTTAATAAAGCGTTGTAAAATAAGCGCACAGAAAAATATGTGTTTTGTCAATGAAAAGAGGTGTATGACTGTAATTTTAAAAGACCGTACAGATACATCCGCAAATATTCACGATGTACTGCCAAGGTTCTGATGAAATATAAACGGCGGGAAGGGCTCGCGGCATGGCTTCGGAAAAGCTGACATTTGAAGAGTATTATGAAAAGTACAGCCACCAGGCGTACGGATATATTTATAAAAAGATCGGCGACAGTTACCTCGCCGAGGATCTGACGATGGAAGCATTTTTGTCATGTTATCAGAAATTTGACGAATTCGATCCCGAACTGGCATCGTTCCAGACGTGGCTGTACGTCATAATCAACAACAGACTGAAAAATTACTACAGAGACAGAAAACAGACGGAAAATATTGACGACTATATGGACCTGGTAGGCAGCGGCGAAGACGATATGCTCGCGGCTGAAGAGATCAAAGAAATGCGGGACGTCCTTGCGGACGGGCTTTTAACTTTACCGGAAAAGAAAAGACAGATAGTCATACTTAAATATTTCAAAAACAAAAAAGCAAACGAGATCGCACAGATAATGGGAATGACGCCGGTAAACGTGCGCGTTCAGTTGTCACGGGCGCTGGAGAAGCTGAAGCAGTATTTCGAGGCGCGCGGATCGACCTGGCAGTGGCTCTGATGCCTGCCCGTATCAGGCAGGGGATCGGGACCGGTTCCCTTCGGGCGGTAAAACGGCAGGAATATGAGCAGTTCATACGCTAAAACACCAACAGTATTTCAAATGGAAGCGGCAGAATGCGGAGCGGCGTCATTGTCATCCGTGCTGCTTTATTATGGGAAAAACGTGCCTGCGGAACAACTGCGCATTGACACCGGAACGTCTCTGGGCGGTTCAAGTGCCGGTGATATTTTGCGCGCTGCGGAGAAGTACGGCCTTGAGGGGCACGGTTACAAAACTGACGCCGCCGAACTGATGGCGCTTCAGGTCCCGGCGATCCTTCACTGGAACCACGATCACTTCGTCGTTTTCGAGGGCTTTAAAAGAGGATACGCATACGTCAACGATCCTGCGCTCGGCCGATGCAAACTGACGTTTGAAGAATTATCGGCAAACTATTCGGGAATCGCGCTCACTTTCAGACCCGGCAGCGAGTTTCAGAAAATGGCAGGCGAAGGGCAAGAAAAGCACAATTCAGAGGACGGTTACCTGAACGCTTCGGTGCTGCTTACCGGACTTATCCTGCCCGGCTTTATACTCGCTTTTTCCGGCCTCGCTGTTCCAGTATGCGCGCAGATACTGATTGACCGCATCATCACGGGATCCGCAGGCATTGCCGCAGTCGTTGCCATAATGCTTTTCTTTGCTGTATTTTATACTGTTTTCGTACTGATACGCAGACATTTCCTTGATAACTTAAGAAAGAAAATACTGATCCAGGGCGGCGGAGGTATGCTTTACAGGATACTCAGAATGCCTCTGGGCTTTTATAAACGTACGAACGCCGGAGACCTGGCGGGCAGGCTCGACGACCTTAATGAACTTACCTCACATTTTTCGGACGTATCAGCTCCGGCCGTTATCGGCGCCGCTGCGATCCTGATCTATTCCGCCGCGTTCCTCGTCTATTCTCCCGCTCTTTTCGCCATCGCATTTGCAGCAGTGATTTTGATGATACTCGCGTATGCGGCATCCGAACGCCTTACTGCGCCGGACCCTGTGAAACTCAGGAGGGACAAGGCGAGACTGGCGGGTACGGTCCTTTCAGGCCTTGCCGTAACCGGTACGCTTAAGGCCAACGGCGCTGAAGACAGTTACGTTTCCAGAGTTCTGGCGGATAATTATGCGCTTCATTCTACCTCCGGGCGCCGCAGATGGCAGAGGGAGCTGCTGAAAGCATTGCCGCTGATCATACGAGTGGCCGGAGGCGTCTGGATCATTGCCGCATGCGCGCTCCCGTCGATCGGAAGCAGTGTAAGCGGCGGTATATTAGCGGCGCTCCTGATACTTTACATGCTGATGACCGGATGGACTAAAAAAATTGCCCTCCTCGCCGGAAACGGAAGCAGAGTAAAAATTAGCAAAAAACGCATAGAAGACATAATGACCCGCGACGTTGACGCGCGCTACCTCGCCGGGACAGGGCAGGAACAGGTAACGTCGAAGCTGAACGGGGAGCTTGTCCTTCGCGACGTATCGTACTCCTACGGGCAGAGCGGCAGGCACGTGCTTCGCGGCATCAATATTACTCTTGCCCCCGGTGATCACGTCTACGTAACCGGCGATTCCGGCTGCGGAAAATCCACGCTTGCCAGGATCATGTCCGGCCTTTACGATCCGTCCGGCGGGTCAATTTCGTTCGACGGTTTTTCGCGCGACCGTATCTCCGCAGAGGCGTTTTCCGCGAGCGTTACGTTATGTGACAGCCTTCCGGCGATGTTTTCCGGGACCGTCAGGGACAATATCACCATGTGGAACCCGAACGTGCGTGAATCGGACGTCATCGCCGCGGCTAAAGACGCATGTATCCACGACTTTATCACCGGCAGACCGGGCGCGTACGGAGCCCGCCTGAGTGAAGGCGGCTCGAACCTCTCGACCGGCCAGAAGCAGCGCCTGGGTATCGCACGGGCGCTCGCCGTAAACCCGTCTGTGCTTATCCTTGACGAAGCCCTTTCCGCGGTAGATCCCGCCGTAAAAAAACAGATCATCGACAACCTCCGCAAACGCGGCTGTACGCTGGTCATCACCGGAAAACGCGATGACGAGGCCGAATCGTTTGACCGTGTAATAACGCTTGAGGAGGGATCGCAGCGTGGCTGACAGTTTCATCTTAAAAGGCGAGACAGTTTACATTACGCCGGACAGCAGCGACGCCTATATGGTCACGCGCGGCAGAATGCTCGTGTTTATCGTTCCGGTAGACGGGAGAAGCACGGGGCGCCGCACTTTCCTCTACGAAGCGGGCGAGGGCGAGACGGTCCCGGGGCTGCATTACCGCGATCTGAACTACAAGAAGTGGGCGTTTTGCTTCGCTTCGGCCGAAGGGTGCGAGGTCAATATTTTACGCGGCGGCGCGAGCGAGGACGTAAGGCGTGAATTTACGCGCAGGGCAAACGTGCCGCATTACGACGTCGAAGGCTTTGAAGAAAGCGTCGTTGACTGCCGCAGAATAAAATCACTCGCGGAGGACAATTTTATTCGCAAGAGCGCCGAAGCTAATTCGCAGCTCTCAAACGTCACGGCCGGGATCGTTGACGACGCCGTTCTCCTCAAAAAAACTGAAACCATCCGCACCGGCGAGCCTTTGTACGACTGCATAGCATACCTCTGCGCGAAAGCCGGAGCACGCATTGCCCCATTGCGCAAAGTGCTCGAAATGTACGGAAAAGATTATACGGTTTATGACGTGGCAAGGATTTCGGACTTTGCCTGCCGCGAAGTGAACCTGAACGATAAACCGTATACGGGTGAGAAGGGCAGCGTCCCCGGGCCCGCTAAAGAACCGTTTATTGCAGAAGGCCCCGGCGGAAAGCCGATGGTCTGCATACGCAAGAAGCGCGGTGCGGCACTTTACGATCCGGAAACGGGAGAGAATTTACCGCTTACAGGCGGTGAAAGCGGCGGCGCGGGACGCACCGGGTATTCGGGATCCGCAGGAACTCCAGCACACCCCGGATCCGCCGCATACCACGGATCTGCCGGAGGGAAGGCGTATTATATAACGCGCGCCTTGCCCTCAAGAAAACTTGAGACCGGGGATATTGCCGCATTCTGCGCAAAAAGCATCAGGCCGGTATACCTGATCTTCCTCTGCGCAGCCGTTCTGCTTTGCGCCGCCGGAGCATTCCTGCTTCCGTTAAAAGGCGGGGAACTGCTGGAGGCCACATTGCCAGCCGGAACCGCAGGATCAGTAACAAAACTCGCGCTGATATTGACAGCGGCGGGCGCCGTTTTCGGCCTGTTCGCGGCGATACGAGGCATCGCGCGGAAAACCATTGCCCGAAAGATAGAATTTGACCTGCAGAACGCGCTTTACCACCGCCTTTTCCACATGCCCGAATCGTTCTTCAAAAAATACGACTCTGCCTCCGTTGCCGCGGGAGCAGCGGGCGCCGGGAAAGCCGCAGGGACGTATGCGGAACTCGTGATATCCGCCGTTTCAGCCTGCTTAACGGGCATTGCCGCCGTCATCGGAGCATGCTTATGCTCAGCCGCAGGTCCGGCCGTGTGCGCTATGATCCTCTTTGTATTTTCATTGGCCGTCTGGATCGTTTTCGGAAAACTGTCCGTGAAGCATCGCACCGAATTCGTTGAAAAATCAGGCGAACTCAGCTCGCACCTGTATCAGTTTATTGACGGCGTCGAAGAGATACGCGGTGCGGGAGCGGAGGATCACGTCCTATATGAACTGATGCGTTCTTACGCGGAACTTGACAGACTGTCGGAAAAATACAGTAAGCGCAGAGCTGCGGCCGCAGTCATCTCCGGATCAATCGGGGCAGTGCTGCTGATGCTCGGATCAATAACTTTCCCGGCCGCTCCGGGTTCAGCCGGCGGCGGAGGCTTCACGACATTCTGCATTTACGCCGGAATTCTGCTCGAAAGCGTGGCGCTTGCGGGGAAAAATCTCAAAGGGCTACTTTCGGCAGGCGGCGGCGCAGGCATGCTCCGGGATCTGATGGATCAGGCACCCGAATGCGGAGAAACTGCGGAAGCGGCACCTGCGATAACAGGCGCTATCGAACTGAGCGGCGTTTCTTTCCGGTATTCGGAAGATTCACCGATGATACTCGAAAACGTCAATATCAGCATAAAAGCAGGGGAATACGTTGCGATCGCGGGACCGTCCGGCTGCGGAAAAAGCACGCTGGTCAGGCTGCTTCTCGGCTTCGCAACGCCAACTTCCGGCAGGATATATTACGACAATATCGATCTGGGCTCGATCGACAGAAACAGACTGCGAGCTTCCATGGGCGTCGTGCTTCAGGAGGACAAGCTCCTGGAGGGCAATATTCTGGACAATATCCGCGCGTCAAGGCCATGGGCGACGGAGGCGCAGGTCAGGCGGGCAATGGATCTGGCGGGGCTTACCGAAGAGGTGGAAAAGCTGCCGATGGGGCTTATGACCGTTACCGGCCGCGACGGAGGAGGCTTCTCCCACAGTCTTTATCGGCGGATACTGATTGCCCGCGCACTAATTAAAAACCCGCGCATACTCATTTTCGACGAAGCTGACGCAAACCTTGACCGCAGGTCAAAAGATAAGCTGCGGTCGGCGATCGCCTCGATGCCATGCACGAGAATCATCATTACGCACGACCTTGAAAGCGTTAGAAATTGTCAACGTATCATCACGCTGGACGGTGCGGGGCACGCGGATTGTAACAAAGAGAGCGGAACCGTGTAATATATATAGAAGCGCGGCAATGCGTTCGCACTTCAAATAATTCGCAAAAACGGTATTAAAATGGGTGAAAACGATTTTTTAAAGAGAATGCAGCTTATGTCCGACAGCGAACTGATGCTTGACGAAGACCGTCTTGCAAAGGTCGTAGGCGGTGCGAACGTGTATGCTGCTGACGCGATTGCGGAAGCGGAGAGCATCCCTTCGCCCGATGCCGGCATGCGCATGAAGACCGCTCTGTTTCGCAAAAAGAGCGGCGCGAAGCGCGTTTAAAACGCGGGAAGCAAAGACGGCTAATTATCCGATTGCAAAAATTCCGGATCAGTAGTAAAATTAGGTTATGGAGAAGGTTCTCCAGACGGACGGTAGGTTATGAAAAAAAGCGACATCGAGAAAGTGTTATCATTGTTATCTGATTCCAAGGAATTCGCGGATGATGACAGACTTTCCAAACTCATCGGAAAAGCGGGCGAACTTGACGCGGATGAGCTTGATACGATCGTCGCCGCGGCGCATAAGGATCGTATGCGGTTCAGTGCGCTGCTTGACCGTATCGATTCCGAAAAAAATAACGACTGATTTTTACCGCCTGAGCAGCCCGGATACCGCGAGCGTTTTTTGTCTATGAGCAGAAGACATATCAAGAACAATACTCTGGAGCTTCTGGACGGGGAGAACAATGCAGTTCTTTCCGTTTTTGAATTTATGCGCGAAAACGTGATGGTGATGGAGCTTAAAGGGCAGATCAAAAACGAGGTCGCGCACAGCCTCGGCGACGAGATCGATTCGGCTTCGTTTGCGTGTGAGCGCCTGGAGATCGATATGAGCGGCGTTTCGTATATTGCCGGAATGGGGCTCGAGATACTCGGGAAGACGCAGAGCGAGATCGAGGCGGAGGCAGGGCCGGAGATCGTTCTTACGAACGTGCCGGAAGTGCTTGCCGCGAAATTGCGCGAGGCGGGATATGGCGGAAGAATTGAGATAATTGACCGTGACGGCCGGGGGTAGTCGGAGTTGGAGCAGCGGGAGCTTAATCATATAAAGCCGTACGAGGGCAGCGAGAAGTACATCTTCGTCAGCTATTGTCATAAGGACAATGTTGCTGTGGCGGAGCTTTTGCGCCTTCTTGAGAACGCGGGATACCGGTTCTGGTACGACGAAGGAATTGACCCCGGTTCCGACTGGCCTGAAGTTATCGCCGAGCACCTCGATAAGTGCGATTCGTGCATTGCCGTCATTACTCCCAACGCCCTCGAATCCCATAACTGCCGCCGCGAGATAAATTTCGCGCTGCGCCGTAAAAAACCGCTTATTTCCGTGTTCCTGGAGCCCGCGGAGCTTTCGCTCGGCATGGAGATACAATTGTTTTCCAGCCAGGTGATGTTCAAATATGAATATCCGTCCGAAGAGGCGTTCATGGAGAAACTTAAGAGCGCCGAGTGCCTTAAAGATTCGCTGGCGTCTGCAGGCGTCGCTCCTGCCGTGGGCCCCGCTCATTCAAGGGCGTACGTGCCCGATCTGTTTGCGGTGACTGGAGGCGGCGTAAAGAACTTTAGCCTTCTTCCGACTGCGCGGGCAAAGCGCAGGCGCTGGCTGACCGTTTGTGCGGCGATATGCCTCGTGCTGGTCATGGCGGTCGTGGCGGTGGCAACGTTCCTCCGGAAGGACAGTGTTTCGGCGCGGTCTGACGTCGGTCCGGAAGGCGGCCCGGACAATAATAAAGGCATCGGCGGCCTGCTTTTAAATACCGGTGCGACCGCTGACAACGGCGCCTCTGATCCTGCTGCGACCGATCTGCCTGCTAATCCCGCCGATCCTGCTGCTACCGAAGAACCGGTTCCGACCGAAGAACCTGCGGTTACTCCCGTACCTCTTCAGAACGTGCGCAAGCTCGTCGTGCCTGACCTGCGCGACCTTGATCCCGAAGAGGCGGTCCGCGCGATCTACAGCGCCGGATTTTTCCCTGAAGAGGCCGCGCCTTCGTTCGACCGTACGGTCAGGCTCGGCTGCGTTTCCAAACAGTCTCCCGCGGCCTTTTCAAGCGCGTATGCGGGGGATACGGTTTATTATTCTGTTTGTTCGATCGATGCCGATAATCTTTACGAAAGCGTAAAAAAAGACGCGAAAGAGTATAACGGCCACTCGTACGTCGTCGTTAAAACCGATTCCACCTGGTCCTATGCGCAGGAACTTTGCGCCGCGATGGGAGGACATCTCGCCACGGTGGGCGATGCCGGCGAGCAGGCCTTTTTGGAGCTCCTGGCCGGCGGGCAAGAGCGTTTCTGGCTGGGCGGATTCCGCGAGCCTTTCGATCCCGACAGTTGGCAATGGGTGACCGGCGAGCCCTGGGCCTACACTAACTGGGGCAACGACGAGCCCAACGGCTTTGACGAGTTTGGCGGCGGCGAGGACCGTCTCGCCATCTGGCCGCGCAAATGGAACGACCTGGTCAACGAATCCCGCGAGCAGGGCGGGTTTATATGTGAGTGGGAGTCCGTGGTGCTGCCCGAGGCCTGAGCAGGCAGGCAGCAATGACTGATTCGCCCAAAAAGAACAAGCACTAAAGCGGCAGCCGGCAGAACGCCGGCTGTTTTTTTATGTCCGGGAGAAAAAACAGTAACAATTACAACTCTAAAGTGTAAGAGTTAAAAGTATAGGTATGTTTCCGCGACGGCAAATTGCGGAAGCCGGCCCAAAAATAAAAAAAGCAGGAGCTTAATTATGGCTGATATTTTCAGAAAATCCTCAATTGAGAAGTTATCAAATCCGGAACAATTAGACAGAGCGATCACTGTCTCATCGCCTATGTCGTGGCTTGCGTTGTTGGGCGTGCTTGTTGTGATAGTTGCAGTGGTGATCTGGTCAATATTCGGCAAATTGCCTACCACGGTGTCGGTGAGCGGTGTAATAACATCTGCAAAAGATGCGTGTGC
>JAGCTF010000160.1 GCA_017963755.1 Clostridia bacterium
ATCTGGGGAGAAATTAAGCGCGTTAATAAGGACCTTCCCGCATACAAAAGGATCTGCGGGCTGGAGCTGCGCGACATCGAATTTGAAAAGACTTCCACGAACAAGATACAGCGCTTCAAAGTAATGCACGACAAGGCTGCGCTTAGAAAATAACCGTTTTACAAGAAATAACCGTTTTACAAGAGGAGTGAGACCGGATGAAAACGATTGGCAGATACGCAGGACGCACAGGAATAATAAAGATCGCAGCGGCGCTTTTAGCGCTGCTGATGCTCCTCTCATTTGCTGCGGGCTGCACTAAAAAGCCTGCGAATGAGAAAGTTGTTTTTAACGATACCGGCATTTATAAGGCGCTTCCGGCTCCGGATTACTTAAGCTATACCGGTTTCGGACTGGTAACGTCGCTTTTGGGGGTCGATAACGTGCTCGCTTTATACAAAAACGTTAAACTTGCATACTACAGGGCCGGTCTTACTGAAACCGGCGAAGTGCTGTTAAAGGAAGAAGACGGCGGTCTGAAACTTAACGTTACGGAATGCGCGAAGATGCTGGGCAGGGAAGACAGCCGCGGCTGGATAGATGCCGTCAGCGGCGCCCAGGTGGCATCCGACCTTACCGTCACAGTCTACGACGGCTGCACTGCGGTCATCACCAAGCCTGAAAACGCTCCTGATACTTTCAATGATCTTTACACCCTGGAATATCTTACGCTGATGCTCCGCGGAGCCGATGACGATGATAAACTCAACGCATTCATAACGCTTCCTTCGAAAGTCACGAACGGCACGAATACGGTGTATTACACGGCGCCGGATCTAAACCTCGGACTTCAGACGGACCTCTATTACGCCCAGATGGGTGACGCCAACGTAACGGCGGGACCTGCGATCGTTGCCGGCCAGGGGAAAGCAGACGGGAATTATACGCTTGTCCGCGTGTTTAACCGCCAGCAGGCGATCTCGGCGCAGTTCCTTGCATTCCCGGCTGACGTGCGGGGAGGCGTGAGAGTTGCCGCTGCCTCATACTCGATGGGAGATAAAAAAGAGACGCTGATTGCCGCCGCATCTTTCAGCGGGAAAGGGACCGGAGCGGATGCTGTAAGAATATTCGACACTTCCGGAGTGATACGCGCCGCTTTCGTACCGGAAGGCATTGACGCGCCGTACACCATTGCCACCGGACGTTTCAAAGAGGGCAGTTCGGACGAATATCTGGCCGTTATGAGCGCTGATCATAAGGCGAACAGCAAACCGTATATGAACATCTATTCGCTCGCCGACATGACGCTCGTTAGGTCAATAGAGTTCGAGTTCAGCGGCCCCGACGCGGATTCCGGGCTTGACCTTTCGCTTCGCAAAGGCGCGGTCAATGACAGCATTATTATGTATTACGGCGACATTCAGAAAGCGTTTATATGCGATCCCGTTAAGAACAGCTTCGAGGCGCTCGCCGTTTCGCTGGGCAATGACGCTACGGGCATATACTCGTCCGCATTCGGCGACGGTCTCAACGTCACTATGAAGGACGGTACGTTCTCCAAGATCTATACCTACGCGTCCAATCTGACGGGCGGCGATCTTATGAACGTAGGCTGGCGCGAGAACCGCTTCTACTCCTCGTTTGCCAAAAAGAATCCGGATGGATACGTTGACAACGGCACGTTCCACCACGTGCGCGTTGACCTCGCCGCGCCCGTGCTCTCGAAGGTGAAAGATCCCGCGAAAGCAGCGGATCAGCTCTCAAATACGGAGAAGACGTACCTTTCCCAGTTCGGAGTGAAATTCACCGAATCTAACGTTTACCACAACGGCTACCATATGTGGGAGCCCTGCTTCACGCACCGCTGGAACAGGGGCACCGCGACTTCCGCGCTTTCGCAGGTAAAAGACGCTGACGGAAATCTCAAATACGCTTCCGTAGGCAGGGACAACGCGACTACGGATTACGTGGAGCTTGACAGCGCTTTCTATATCGGAACTTACGCCGACGGCGTGCCCGAAATGAACAGGATGCGCATATATCCGCTCCGCTCGTACTTAAGAGGCCTTTCGGTCGACTTCAGAGGCGAGAAGGCGGATCCGGAAAAACTCATCTCTGTTTCGCCCGTCCACGAGCAGGAGATCAATATCGAAGGTTCGATAGGCGACTATAACGTGAATATGATCCGCGGCTTCAGAGAATATCTGCTCGGGCTGTACGGCAGCATCGAGAATATCAACGCGAGATTCAAAACCAATTTCACGAGCATCGACGATTTCGATGCGCCGCGCTTTGATCCGAAGTATGACGATCCTTCGGAGGCGAGAGGCGACTGGGACAAATACGGTTTCAGCGATTTCTTCACTCAGTGGAGTCTTTATACGAGATATATCGTCAATAAACGCATCATGGAAGCTTACCGCGAGGCGCTTTTGGCGGGCTTCCCGCCTGAGGCGATCAACGCTCACCAGATCCCCGAGGGAGACGCTGTGGCGGGATTCCTGGGGCAGGCTGACACGAGATTGTCGCCGGTAGAGGCCGTTACCGTGTGCGGCACTGCTTACGGCGGAACGCGCTATTCGCTCTGGTACAACAGCGAAAACAACTTCCTTGACCTTGCATTTAAAGCCGGGCACAACAACATAACGCTTGGCGAGTACGGCTCGATCGCCACGAACAGGGACGAGATACTTGCCCAGCTCAGGTATATGTTCTCGCACGGCGTGCGTATGATCCATATGATAATCCCGCTCACTCCCGGTTCAAAGGATTACAATGCTTCTGAAAAGGGAGAGCGTTACGCTATCAACACGCTACAGGAGGAGAACCAGCCCAGAACGGTCAATACCGGTATCACGGCGGGAATGCTACCTTACGACAACGGCAGCGACCTTAAATTCAATATCGTTCAGATGAGCCGTCCTTCCGAAAACGGCGGGATCGACACCGGATTGCTGAAATCCATCGACGAAAACGGTAACTGGGAAGGCACCGTATATCTCGTTCCGTTCCACGCGAACGTAGAGGTCGAGGAAGTCGGATACAAGGGTTCCGCGGCGGACGGATTTATTTTCAACGACATAAAGGATCTTCAGTGCGGCGATCAGGTCGAACTCACTTTTGCGGCGGATTATTCCGGAGAAAAGGGCGGAGCGGTAGTGATCAGCGCTTATAACGGCGGCTATCTGCTCAAAGATTCGGTCGTAAGATACGAACTTTCACAGGGACTTGCGCCTTACCGCTACGTGCTGACGAATCAGCTGACTCCTGAGAACGTAAGGCTCGAGATCGGGTTCGAAAACGTACAGGCGGCCGCGGTCAAAGTGACAAACATGTCCTGCACGGCGCAGTACGAAAATATCGCCCACAAATACTTCGGCGACCTTGAGTCGGCGGCGGCAACGGGCGGCGTGACGTTCGACCTGCTCACGAGGAATTGAACGGTACATTGACCCGCTAAAACTTAAACAAAAAAGATCCGGCGCAGCCCCGTTCGAAGCTGCGCCGGTATTTATTTATGCTGCTTTATTTCATGTGCGGCATCAGTCTTCCGCTTCGATCAGACCGTAGTCGCCGTCGTTTCTTTTATACACAGTGCAGATCTTACCGTTTTCGCGGTTCTTGAACATGTAGAAACTGTGTCCGACCATGTTCATGTTCAGGATAGCGTCCTGAACGGTGAGGGGCTTCATTTCGTAAGTCTTTACAC
Source organism: Clostridia bacterium (assembly GCA_017963755.1). Lineage (GTDB taxonomy): Bacteria > Bacillota > Clostridia > UBA1212 > UBA1255 > UBA1255. The sequence continues at coordinate 3,689 of JAGCTF010000160.1, forward strand.
GGACGATAGGATAATTATCGGGCTCTTCTTCCACTTCGATAGCGGGTTCGGCAGCGTCCTGAGTGATCGTCTGATGACGTCCGCGGGCGAGCTTCGTCTTGCATTTTACGATCTGGCGCTCAAGAATGTCGATCGCTTTATCGAGCGCTGCCATCGCGGATTTGTTATCGGTAGTCTCGGAACGGAGAAGGTAGCCCTGATAAGAAATAGTAAGCTCCGCTTTTGTAATGTACTTTTTCTCGGAAATCTTAACCCAGAGAGTGGTCTTTTCCTCAGGTTCATCCTTGAAATACCTGTTAAAACGGGCAAGGAGTTTTTTCTCCATGTTCTTTTCCGATCTCTCTGTGACGTTCGCGTCTTTTGTGTTAAGTTTTACTAACATATCTAATACCTCCCGATCATGATATATTTTTATGAATCTGGTCCAGCTCTTTAGCTGTCTATATTCTACCAGTTACGGGCATATGATTTCAAGTCTTTTTGATGTTTTTTTAGAGGCTTTTCGGTTTATTTTTTTGCGCGGGCTCCTGGACAAGGCGGGTGCAGAGCACGGGGCGGAGGGCAAAATTTCAACTTGCGTTTTTGGCGGATTGGTTTTATACTCATATGAGAAAAGCGGGGCAAAAGCAAGCCGGATCGTCCGCGAAAAAATGACTATAAACTATATGGGGTGAATGGATTGAAGCGATTTGTTTTGTTGATCTTAACGGCAGTAATAGCGGCAGCGGCGTTTACGGGCTGCACACAAAAAAACGAAAATGCTCCCGATGATTCTTATTCGTACGCAACTGCTGACCCGGAGAAACCGTTTAACGACGGCATTGTCGAATACAAAACGACGACCGAAGTGACGTACTATGACGCATTCGACACGAAACTCACGGGAAAAATTGCCGACCCAAAAATGACAGGCACAGTGAAATTACTTGACTGCGGCTTCGATGACGGCGACGCGCTGATGGGCGGAGAAGCGGTCACGAGGAGCGAAGAGCAGGCACAGGTGATCGACGGCGTATTATACGTACCGTATAACGATAAATCCCGCACGCACGTCGGAGGCGGCTGGACGACCTGGGCGCCCTCGATCGAATGCATTACCGAAGACGCGGTGCAGGTACAGCTCTCTTTCGACGGAGAATTCTTTTCCGACGGAAACGGCGCGTGGATGTCTACGATGCTAGGCGTTTTCAAAAGCAACGTAGGAGCTATAGCGGATAATGCAGGCGACGGCATTTATATCGGATTCAATCCAAGTTCTTCTTCTATCGCAGTATACGGAGCGGATTCGGCACACTGGTCCTGGCCGGGCGGAAACGCCGTGGTCAAAGTTGATTCGGAACTGATCAAGGGAAAAACGCACGCGGATATAATTGCCGTCCCCGATACCAAAGAAGTATACGTATACCTGAAGGGCGAACTTGTACTTCACATAACCAACGAAGACGGTAAAATGCGCGTATTTGACGCTTCCGGAAATAAAAAATATGAGGGAGACAACGACCCTGACGCACTCGACGGAGGCTATTTCTCATTCTTCAATCATCTGGGAGGATTTGCGATGGACAATATCAGTATCTTAAGCTGCACCAAAGGTAAAAAGAAGACCACGACGAACATAGAAGCGGTGCCTGTGGGGGACAATTCCCTCGGCTTCGACGTCACGGATAAAACAGACGTTATAAGCATCTGCTATACTATGTGGTTCAACGCGATCCACGGCAACGGCACTAACGTGATCGAAAAAGCTCACAACGTAGCGGAATATACCGAAAAGTACGGCTTCAGCACTGAATACGGCTTCGGCACGAAAGGCGACCAGCACAACGCGATGACAGCGTTCCATTACTGGTCCAAACCCGCGCAGGGATACTACCGCAGCACCGATAAGACCGCGCACAGGAACAACATGACGCTCCTTTACAACGCAGGCGTGGACTTCATAATTCTTGACTACACGTACGCCACTTCTCCCGGCTACAATCCCGGCACGTCCCCCTGGCAGACGTATATCGAAGGACCCCTCACCGCACTCCTTGACACGATCATGGAGATGCGCGCAGAAGGCAAAGGCACGCCTTACGTAGTCTGCTGGATGGGCAGCAGCAACATGTTCGGATTTATGAAAGAACGGTTCCTTGACGTTGAAAAATGGAAGGACTGCTTCGTATACTGGGACGGAAAGCCGTTCATAATGGACTGGGCCAAAGATGAAGGCGCGACGTACGACGGCCTCACCGTACGCAGCATGTACGGGCTGCGCGGAAAAGCGGACGTGGGGCAGTGGAGCTACCTTGAGATCGATAACTCAAAGACCGTCTCGTACGATGCCGCCGGAAAGCCTGAACACATGTGCGCGGACGTTGCCACTCAGGAGACATATATGTCGCTTCCGACTGCACACGGCAGGCAGGGAGGCCGTTTCTGGAACGGACAATGGAAGAACGTCTTCGCCGTTCATCCCAAGATCGTCACCGTCACGTGGTGGAACGAATGGTGCGCGCAGCTGTATTACGTTGACGGCGTCGGATATATATTCACGGACAATTTCAATCAGGAGTACAGCCGCGACGTCGAGCCTATGGAAGGCGGCCACGGAGATCAGTACTACCGCTGGCTGTGCGAGTATATCCGCTGCTACAGGAACGGAAGCAAATGCCCCGATCTGATCGAAAAATGACCTGGGCGGTATGTGCGGATGACTCCTCAGCTTCATTTTCACGCGATATACTTTAAATTACTGAAAAAGTCGCGGACAAAGCTTTGAATCGACTTTCTTTCTTGCTGCCGTCCGGACAAATATTGCAAAAAAGAAGCTCCAGGCAGCTAAATTTGAACACGCACATGGCATTTTAAAGAAGCAACGGCGCTAAAAATTGCGCTGCAAACGGGTATAAAGCGCAAAAACACTTCATTGACGCCCCGCAAAAGCTCTTGAAATGCTGTGAGCGTGTTTATTTTACCCTAAAAACCGCCCGATTTTTGACAAAACACATAAAAACAGCCTGCTGCCACGCACTTTGACCTTCCAAAAATGCTTCCAAAACTCATAAAAAGCAAAAAAATCACTTGTTAAAGCATGCCTTTAGTGCTACAATAGACCCGCCTGCATAACGCCGGCTTTCTACGAATGTGAAAGGGCTGATCATTTTGAGATATTATCTGGAAGAATCAGAAAAAATACTGGAAGAATTCAATACTTCCCGCTCAGGTCTTACGCAAAAAGAAGCGGAAGACAGACTGTTAAAGAACGGGAAAAACAAACTTCAGGAGCCTGAAAAAGAATCGCTCATAAAACGGTTCTTCAAACAGATGGCGGACCCGATGATAATAATCCTGATCGTTGCCGCAGCGATCTCCGCGGTCACGTCGATACTGGAAAAACAGTTCCCCGTAGACGTCATCATAATCCTTGTCGTCGTAATAATAAATGCAGTTCTAGGCGTCGTTCAGGAGAGCAAGGCGGAGAAGGCGATAGAAGCGCTGCAGAAAATGTCCGCGGCCACTTCCAAGGTCAAGCGCGACGGGAAACTTGTCCACATTCCGTCTGAGGACCTTGTCGCAGGAGACGTAGTGATCCTCGAGGCCGGAGACGCGATCCCGGCGGACGGCAGGATACTCGAGAGCGCCAGCCTTAAAATAGAAGAAGCTTCACTTACGGGAGAATCTGTCCCGGTAGATAAATACGCGGAGGCAATGGCTCTGCGCGACGGCGTCCAGGATGTACCTCTGGCTGACAGACATAACATGGCATATATGGGCTCCGTAGCGGTATACGGAAGAGGCAGCATGGTAGTCACCAACACCGGTATGGATACCGAGATGGGTAAGATCGCCACTGCTATCCAGGATGCTAAAGACTCGAAGACGCCGCTGCAGCAGAAACTTGCCCAGCTGAGCGGGATCCTGAGCAAACTTGTTATCGGTATCTGTATTTTCATATTCCTTTTCGGCGTCGTAAGGCAGTTTATTGCAGGCGGCCAGCACGACCTGAAATTCTTCCTTAACACGTTCATGCTCGCGGTCAGTCTGGCTGTCGCGGCGATCCCCGAAGGCCTCGTCGCGGTAGTTACCATCGCTCTTTCAATAGGCGTAACGAATATGTCTAAAAAGAACGCGATCATACGTAAATTGACCGCGGTAGAAACGCTCGGATGCGCTCAGATAATATGCAGTGATAAGACCGGAACACTTACCCAGAACAAGATGACCGTCGTTGACAGCTACGGCATCGAACCCGAAAAACTTTCGAAACTGTTCGCGCTCTGCTGCGACAGCGTGCTGGAAGAGGACGGAGACATCCAGGGCGAACCTACAGAGAACGCGCTCGTGGATTTCGCTAACAGACTCGGGCTTAAGAAGTACGAGATGGAAGCGGCTGAACCGCGCGTCGGAGAAGTCCCGTTCGATTCGATCCGCAAGATGATGACCACGCTCCACAAGAGCGGGGATAAGATCCTCCAGTGCACCAAAGGCGCTCCCGACGAGCTGCTTAAGCGCTGCACACGTTTTTACGATTCTGACGGAAGCATTCAGCCGCTATACGAAGCAAAGCGCGAAGAAATACTTGCCCAGAACCACGCATTCGCCGAAAGAGCACTGCGCGTACTTGCCGCGGCCTCAAAGGAATGGGATGCGCTGCCCGGTAAATTTGACTCCGACACGGTAGAGACCGATATGATCTTCTGCGGACTTGTAGGAATGATCGATCCCGTACGTCCGGAAGTTAAAGCGTCCATAGAAGAGTGCCACAGCGCAGGTATCAGGCCGATAATGATCACCGGCGACCATCTGGATACCGCTATAGCGATCGCTAAAGAGCTCGGAATACTCCACGATGAACGCGGCGCTATCACCGGCGCGCAGCTCTCCGAGATGTCCGACGAAGAATTCGAAAAGAAAGTCGGAATGTACAGCGTATACGCGAGAGTACAGCCCGAACATAAAGTGCGCATCGTAAACGCATGGCGCAAACGCGGCATGATCACCGCAATGACCGGCGACGGCGTGAACGACGCTCCGTCGATAAAATCCGCCGATATCGGCGTAGGTATGGGTATAACCGGTACAGACGTAACGAAGAACGTCGCCGACATGGTGCTGGCGGACGATAATTTCGCTACGATCGTCACCGCGGTAGAAGAAGGCCGCCGGATCTACGACAATATCAGGAAAGCCATACAGTTCCTGCTCAGCTCAAACCTCAGCGAAGTGGCGTCGATCTTTGTCGCGAATCTATTCGGCTTCACGATCCTTAAACCCGTACATCTGCTCTGGATAAACCTCGTAACAGACTGTTTCCCCGCACTCGCGCTCAGTACTGAAAAAGCCGAAGCGGATATCATGAGAAGACCTCCGAGAAAGAGCCGCGACGGTATCTTTGCGGGCGGAGTAGGCGGCGACTGCCTGTATCAGGGCCTGCTCGTCACGCTGCTCGTTGTCACCGCTTACTTTATCGGCCATCTTATGGAAGGCGGAACGTGGTCAAGCCTTCAGAGCGACGACGGTATTACGATGGCGTTCCTGACGATGTCAATGGCGGAGATATTCCATTCGCTTAACATGCGTTCGCAGAGAAAATCGATCATCGGCATGGCGGTGAAGGGCAATCACAACAGGTTCCTGATCTACTCTACGATCGGTTCGCTGCTGCTTACGACGGCTGTCATCTACGTGCCTTTCCTCAGAGACGCTTTCGGATTCACGTCTATCAGCTTTGCTGAATATTCAGTCGCGCTCGGTATCGCGTTCCTGATGATCCCGATCGTCGAGACCGTGAAGGCCGTTCAGAGAGCTCTGGCTAAACGCAAGAAAGAAGAAATATAATAATCTGGCAATGAGACGGGACGGAAGCATAGAAAAGCAATCGAAAATTTTGCCGCTCAGAGGCGTTTTAACGCTGCTTTTAGCGGGCATAGTACTTTTATGCTTCACGTCCTGTACGGGCCGCTACGGGCCTCCTGCGCCTCCCACACAGGCATTTGAGGGCAATATCTCTCAAAGAGCGTCGTTTTCGCTAAACGGTTTTAAGACTGTGGACGATCCCGCAAGGCTCGGAGACGGAGACCGGTCAACGTACGTACGCTTCACCGGATTAGGCGGACCGGGGGAGATAGTTATTGACCTCGGCGCTCTGTACCGCGTCTGCAGGCTGGACATTTACCCAGCATACGACGGCCCGAACAAGGGAATATGTTTTCCTGCAAGCATTGACGTCCTCTGTTCCGCGGACGGGAAAAAGTATGAAAGAGCGGTGTCGTATAAAAACGTCGAAGCGCCGGACTGCGTGCCGGTGCTGGAATTTTCGCCCGTCGATGCGAGATACGTTAAACTCGTAATAAACGATTGCGACATTCCGACGTATTCAATGGCATGGGCCGCAGAGATAGCCGAAATAGAAGTTATAAGCTTTTTCGGAGAATACGCATATCCGATATGACAGTCCCGTCAGGTCGTACGGCCATGAGGTGCTGTAAAAACAAAAAAACCGGTACTAAACCGGTTTTAAGTGGGGGCGAGGGGGCTCGAACCCATGACCTCTCGGATGTGAACCGAACGCTCTGACCAACTGAGCTACGTCCCCGACGTGAGTGGCATTCTACCACAACCGGAACGCGAATTCAAGAGGAAAATAAGGAGAATAAACATGGAAACTGCTGAAACTGCTGAAAAAGATATTGTCCCCGCACTTCCGGACGCGGAAGGCCATATTGAATCCGCGCACGGCGCCGAAAAAGCCGAAAAATCCGATA
>JAGCTF010000161.1 GCA_017963755.1 Clostridia bacterium
GAACCTTAAATCAATGGAGAATGGCAAGTGGCAAGTTGCAAGTGGCAAGTGGCAAGTTGTAAGTGGCAAGTTGAAAAACTCTGAACTCTGAACTCAAATCTGTGCCCTCACTCGCTTTGCCTCATCCTTCCCATAATCATGTCTCCGTTCTCCCTGAGCCATTTTCTGCACTCGTAATAGTTAGGGAAAACGCTCAGGACGCGTGCGTAGAACCGGTCCGAATGGTTCATTTCAAAGCGGTGGCACAGTTCGTGTACGACGACGCTGTCGAGCACTTCCGGAGGCGTCAGCATCAGGAGACAATTAAAATTCAAATTGCCCTTCGCACTGCAGCTCCCCCACTTCGAACGCTGGTTGCGGATAGTGATACGCCCGTAATTGACGCCAAGAAGTCCGGCGTAATACTTTACACGCTCAGGGATCACTTTAAGCGCCTCGTTTGCGAGCTTTCGGATCTCGTCCATTGTCAGCAGCCCGTTCTCCTCTATCGCCTTATTTTTTTGCGCGGCCCGCTCGGCACTTTCGGCAAGTTTTTTATCTATCCACGCTCCGTTTGCGTCAACGAACCGTCGGATCTCACGTTCTCCCGCCCTGTACGGTGCGCGGACAATTACCTTTCCGTCTTTTATTTGTATTGCTATCGTTTTCCTGCTGCTGCGTATCAGCGTGTACTCCATACCTTTTTCTCCCTGCCTGTGCTGCTGTATGCTGTAATTATATGGCTGAGCACCTGAAAAAGCAAACGGTCCCGTTTTAAGAAAAGTGTTGACATTTGCGCGGATAGTGGTATGATTATGGTGCGTAGAGGCGCGTCTCACATCAGTAGGCGTCACAGGGCATGCGGAAAGCCGTGAAAGTGACGGTCGAAAGGGAAAGACGCCGAAGATCAGGTGTTTACGCGCGCCCGGTCTGGTTCCCCGGGAAACACCCTCGGAACTGTCAGCGCACCGGCTAAACGAAGGTGCGGTGGAGAGCTATGTTGACGTCCCGAAAGAGGGAAACGTTGTCATCGTATCTGCCGCCTGTCTGGCGGCTGTATTTATATATAAAAGGCTCCGTAGAACACGGAAGCATTACGGAAGCACGGTAGAACAATATCAGTTTAAGGAGTTTTAGTATGAAAGATTTTTATGACGTAGGTATCATCGGCGCCACCGGAATGGTGGGTCAAAGATTTATGCTGCTTTTGGCGGATCATCCGTGGTTTAAGGTAAAAGTCCTCGCCGCGAGCGCCAGATCTGCCGGAAAACGGTACGAAGAAGCAGTTGGCCCGAAGTGGTCGATGACCTCCCCCATCCCCGATAAATTTAAAGATATCATAGTAAAAGACGCCGTAGCGGACGCCGAAGAAATTGCCTCCACGGTAGATTTCGTATTCTGCGCCGTAGACATGAAAAAAGACGAAATAAAAGCGCTCGAAGAACGTTACGCGCGCCTCGAATGCCCCGTCATTTCCAACAACAGCGCGAACCGCTTCACGCCTGACGTACCTATGATCGTACCCGAAATTAACCCCGAGCACGCCGCCGTGATCGACTTCCAGAAAAAACGTCTCGGCACGAAGCGCGGTTTCATCGCGGTCAAATCCAACTGCTCGCTCCAGAGCTACGTCCCCGCCCTTCATCCGCTTCGCCAGTTCGGCCTATCCAAAGTGCTCGTATGCACGTACCAGGCCATTTCCGGCGCCGGCAAGACGTTTATAAGCTGGCCCGAGATGATCGATAACGTCATTCCTTTCATCGGAGGCGAAGAAGAGAAATCCGAAAAAGAACCGCTGAAACTGTTCGGAAAGCTTGACACAGAAAACGGGATCATTGTCCCCGCAGATTCCCCCGCATTCACCGCGCAGTGCATCAGAGTGCCGGTATCGGACGGTCATATGGGAGCGGTATTCGCATCGTTCGACAAGAAATTGCCGCCGCTCAATGAAATTATCGACATCTGGAACAACTACGAAGGCGAAGCTCAGAGGCGAAAACTCCCGAGCGCCCCGAAACAGTTCCTTAAATATTTTGACGAGGATAACAGGCCTCAGACCGGCCTTGACCGCATGCGCGAAAACGGCATGGGCGTTTCCATCGGGCGCCTGAGAGAAGACACACAGTATGACATTAAATTCGTATGCCTTTCGCACAACACCATCCGCGGTGCGGCAGGCGGAGGCGTGCTCATGGCTGAACTGCTGGCGAGCATGGGATATCTCGACTAAAACGCAGAAACAGATAAATAATAAACAGGATAACGGAACAGCACAGTAAAAGCGACTCGCTTATCAACGAACGGAGGAACTACATATGAAAAAGCCGGTATTTGTCGGCGCCGGATGCGCCATCATAACGCCTTTCAAAGGCACGGATAACTGTGAGACCAATTTCGAAAAACTTGGTGAACTGATTGAATTCCAGATCTCCGGAGGGACGGATGCCATAATCATCTGCGGCACCACCGGCGAATCCTCTACCATGCCGGACAGCGAGCACCTTTCCGTCATCGAATACGCCGTAAATAAAGTCGCGGGCCGCATTCCCGTAATAGCGGGCACCGGTTCAAACGACACCGCGCACGGAATAAATCTCAGCCGTGAAGCTGTGAAACGCGGCGCAGACGCACTTCTGCAGGTAACCCCCTACTACAATAAAGCGACGCAGAAGGGCCTCATAAAGCACTACTCCGCGATTGCCGCCGCAGTAGACGTCCCGATCATACTTTACAACGTCCCGTCGCGCACCGGTGTAAATATTGCCCCCGACACTTTGAAAGAGCTTTCGCGCATTCCTAATATCAACGGTGTGAAGGAGTGCAATCTTTCCCAGGTCTCAGAGACCCGCTCCAAATGCGGCGACGAGCTTAACATCTGGTCAGGTGAAGACGGCCAGGTATCGCTGATGCTCGGTGCGGGCGCTCAGGGCGTTATCTCGGTCGTTTCGAACGTATATCCCCGCGTTATGCACGATATGGTAATGAAATACAAAAACGGCGACGTCAACGGTTCGTGGGACCTTCAGGCATCAATACTCGGACTTGTGAAAGCGCTGTTCTGCGAGGTCAATCCGATCCCGGTAAAAGAGGCGCTGAATATCAAGGGCTTCGGCGTCGGAGGCTGCCGTCTTCCGCTTTGTGAGATGGAAGACAAGAACGTCGCGCTTCTCCGCTCCGCGCTCGCTGATTTTGACGCGAAGATGTGAGGAGAGGCTTAAATGAGTACCGATATTAAAGTTCAGACTACGAGAATACTGCTTTCCGGAGCGCTGGGACGGATGGGCCGCGCGATAACCGGCCTCGTTGAAGATAAAAACAAAAACTGCCCCGCAGACAGCCCCGCATTTGAGATCGTTTGCGGCGTTGACGCACTCGCCGGAGCAGCTTCCCCGGCTGCGGCACAGGTTGGTGCAGTATTCCCTGTTTATAAAGGATTCAAGGACGTTCCGCAGAATATATGCGCGGACGTCATAATAGACTTTTCACACTTTTCATTGACGCGCTCGCTGCTGGAGTTTGCCGTACAGCGCAGGCTTCCGCTCGTGCTCTGCACCACCGCGATCCAGAAAGAAGACATTGCCCTGGCCGATAAAGCCGCTGAAGTGATACCCGTTTTCCGCTCTGCAAATATGTCAGTAGGGATCGCGCTTGTGAAGAAGCTCATACGCGAATCGGAAGCGTTTCTTGGCGACGATTTCGATGTTGAGATCGTGGAAAAGCACCATAACAGGAAGCTTGATGCACCCAGCGGCACTGCTCTCGCACTTGCTGATGCCGTTTCGGAGGCAAGAGAAGGCGGTTTCGATTACGTTTTTGACAGATCTGAGCGCCACGAAAAGCGTTCAAAACGTGAACTCGGCATCAGCGCAGTGCGCGGCGGAAATATTGTCGGAGACCATTCCGTGATGTTTATCAGCGACAATGAAATTATCGAAATTTCTCACAGCGCGCTTTCGAGGAGCGTGTTTGCGGACGGAAGTCTGCGCGCCGCAGCTTTTTTAAAAGGCAAAGGACCCGGGAAATACGGGATGGACGATATCGTTTAAGGACCGGCCGAATTGTCCGGACCTACTCCTCCCAGAGCCCCGAAATAAAATACAGCAGCACCAGCGCGGTATAGACGGAAAAGAAGTTGCCCTTCTCATCCCTGCCGCGCTTTAATATTTTTTTTGCCTCCGCATGGTCAATAAATACGCTTCCTTCAAACTGCTCCGTGCCGGATACGCCGTCGTAATTAATATTCAAATTACAGTTCTCAGGAACGTTCAGTACGGCGCAGGCAATAGCGTTGCTTTCGTCGGTCATTCCCGGGGAGCTGAACAGCGCCTGATCCACCATGAACAGCCTGTCTCCCCTGTCCCGGTCGATCGAGATGCCGGTTTCCTCTTCTATTTCCCTCTCCGCCGCATGGAGCACCGCTTCTTCGGCAGTTCGGCCTTCGATATCGTCAGGATCGATCAGACCCGCCGGCGGACTCAGAAGGAACCGCGCGCACGGGTAGCGGTATTCATAACTGAGCAGCAGTTTTGCGCTTTCGGACTGCCTTCTGATTATGACGGCGCACGTTACCGCATCGGGCAGGAGCGCTTTGAACTCATCGTCGTTCATCGAAGCGACCAGTCTGTCCCCGCCGCGGCGCGAGGCCTCAAAATAATGCTTGCCGGGAGCATATTGAAGATCGTACGCCTTTAAAAACCTGTTTTCGAGCAAAGGCACGACGTTCTGACCTGAGGCCTGAACGTTATTATCATTTTCAGTCATAACACACCACGCCTTCAAATCAGCCGCAGATTGAAATGATCGCGTCGGCAAATATTTCAATACTCTTAAGCAGCACGTCAAGGAGCATAAATTCATCCGGCCCGTGCATGCGGTTGTCAACGCCAGGCATCGCGCAGCCGAATGCTACGCCGTTGTCAATATTATGCACGTACGTTCCGCCTCCGATAGCGAAAGGTTCCGCGCCGTTGTCCCCCGTGACCTTCTTGTAACTTGCAAGTAGTTTCTGCACGAATTCAGATCCTTTCGGAACGTAATGGCAGGGGTTCAGCGAAATATTGACGTCATCCGCGCCTGCGTTCAGCAATGCTTTTTTCAGAGGCCCCATAAAGTTTTCCTCAGAAGCAGCGGCAGGTACTCTGCTGTCGATTATTGCTTTGAATTCGCCGTTTTCCGCATCGTAATGAGTAACGTTGAAGCTCGAAGAGATGCGCCCGCTGATATCGTCCGAGATATCGATACCGGCGCTTTCCCCGTGATGCACGCCGAAAGGATAGAGCTTTGAAAGGCCGCGCACGAGCTTACTCACTTCATCGTCGAAAGGCAGTGCGGAAATGATCTCCATCAGGCACGTAAGGCTGTTAAGTCCGTTTTCGGGAGTTGAAGCGTGGCCTCCGACTCCGCGCACGTCGATCGTGATGACGTTTCCGTCAGTTTTTACGTCAAGCCCTGCGCCGCATCTGCGTGCGACCGAAGCAGCAATTTTAGCCACTTCGGAAGCATTTATTCCGGCTTTTCCCGCGTCGATGACACACACTGCGGAGTACGGTATCATATTTCGCCTGAGCCCCGCGTGAATGCTCCTTAAAGGCGAGTTTCCGGCTTCAGAAGTACTGAACCGCTTAACGATCTCAGTGCCCGAAATACCGCGCTCAGCGTTTATCAGCGGATAATCCGCATCGGGCGAAAAACTGTATCTGGCGTGAGGCTCGCGGTCAAAATAATATTCAAGGTCACCGAGCCCGAGTTCTTCGCAGCCGCCCAGGACGAGGCGCACGTTTCTGCGAAGCGGAATTTCGAGCTCTTTGATCGCGCGCATCGCATAGATCGCCGCGATCGCCGGACCTTTATCGTCTGCAGAGCCCCTGCCGTAAATAATTCCGTCATCGGTAAGGAGCGGTTTGAACGGGTCGGTGACGCTCCAGCCTTCTCCGGCGGGGACAACGTCCAGATGCGCCAGCACGTCAAGTTCTCTCTCCCCTTCGCCCAGATCGGCGGTGACAACGTAGTTATCGTAATTTTTCACGCGGTCAAAGCCGTATTTATTCAAAAGATCTTCTCCGGCACTTAGCGCCCTGGCGCTGCCGCTGCCGAACGGATGCTTCTCATCCCTGCCCTCTTCCGTGTAGGAGCTGTCGATCCTCATAAGGCCGAACAGGTCGTCAAGTATTTCATTTTTGCGGGCGTCAATAAATTCTCTGATCCGTACCGCATTGTCCGTATTCTTAATTTCACTCATTTCTGCTGCACACTCCTGTAAAAAAACATATATAAAACATATATAAAAGCATAATAATTGTCAGTATATCATAAAAAGTGCGTCAAGTCTGGCTCTCTTCCCTGCCCTCGTCTATATCCCTTATTACAAGCGAAAGCGTTCCGTCCGGTTCGCGCACGTACTCCATCGCCCTGGGATTATCGTAAACCTTGACCGGTATTTTTATTTCAATACCGTTGCGGGATTTTATCGTCTGGCGAGATATGCGCTTTACGAGTGACGGAGGTACCGGCAGGCTGGCGTCTGTCTCTACGGGAAGGCGGTCGGCGATCGCCCTGAAATCAGGGGCGGCTTCCGGAAACTCTTCGGAAAAATTCTCGAAGATATTGTCCATCTTGAACATGGTCTGGTTGGAAAGCTCACGGCACATCAGCCCGGCCACCTTAGGCTTCATATTGACCGTAGGGCCGTAATGCTCCTCATACACCCGCTCCGCCACTTTGCGCACCGTCTCGAGCTGCTTTTTCACGGAAAGATTGTCCGTGACGCCTAAAATAACGGAAGAGATATAATAATCCTTGACACCGCCGATTTCGTACTTTTTCTCCAGCACGTACACGTCGCGCGTGTCAATATTTACAAAAAACGCTTCGTCGATCTTTGCGGTCTTTCCGGGCAGTATGCCCTGATGTTTTACGAAATTTATCGAGTGCGTGTCGGCAACGGCGCGGAAATCGTGTATGAACGACGTTTTGTAATTGAATTTCATCGCCGCGAGGTAGTCCTCTCCCGCTATCGAAAGCGTGAGCACAATGAGGTCTCCCGAAGGCACGCCGCCCGAATCCTGCATCACGCCGAAGAAACGCCGCCCGAGTTCCTGCGAAAATTCCACGAAAACGTGCCTGACGTCCGCAAGATTCGAGCTCACGAAACCGTCGCGCTCAAACGCGCACTTCTTAGTGTCATCGCTGTTGAACGCCTTCACGATGTGCGCCTTCAGATAGTCTTCCGAATCGTCGTCGAGCGCCGTCTGAAAATTTGAGAGCACCGGTTCAGGCATAGACAGGTCAAGGAAATGTATGATCACTTTTTCGATCGTCACGCTGTCAGCGCTTATTAGTTCAGGCATTATATATACTCCTCCCGCCTTCTGGCGAATACTATCCCGGTCCCGGACCCGTCACAGCAGCACTTCTTTATTCGTGCCGTAGAATATATCGTCTTTTCCGGAGATCATGCGGCAAAACTCTTCAAAGCGCTCCCATTCGTCCTCCGAAACGTCAAATTCGTACGCGTGCCCCCATATGTAGAACAGCTGCGGGCGGTCCGGCTTCAGGTCGATAAACTTCTGCCCCAGCTCGAAAAGTTTGTTTATATCAGCATGGTGATGGATAGTCGGGTCAAGCACCAGGAGGTCTTTCGGCAGCTCGAAATTAAACGTCGCCGTAGTGGTCCTTGAATATTTGACCCCCGTATTATTGCGTATGACGTCGGCAACGTGTTCGTTCATACATGTCGTGCCTCCCGGGTACGCCATACCTACGACTTCGTATCCCGCAAGCTCGCTGAGTCTTATGCGGTCTTCTTCCACTTCTTTGATTATTTCTTCGTCGGGGAGCGATTTAAGCGAAGGATGATGCAGCGTATGTACCGCGATCTCGTGACCCTCATAAACACTTCGCACTTCATCCGGGTGCAGTTTAACGTGGGCAAGGTTCGCCCCCTGCTGATATATCGACCACGGCTCCCCGAGCTTTGCCGAATTGATATTGAACGTGCATTTGAGCCCGTATTTATTGAATATTCTGACCAGCCGCCTGTCCTGCGTAACACCGTCGTCATAGCTGAACGTTACCGCTTTGAGCTTTCCTCCGAATGTTTTGACCTGATTATCTTTGATTTCTTCCAACATGATACACCCTCCCGTCATAATTCTTCCGATAGTTTTACGATCCTGTACGCCTCGTTGCGCGAGATGCCGTACCTCGAAGCCAGCGCTTTCATTGCCTCCTTAGGAAGACTGCCCCCGCTGATCAGAGCATTGTAATAATCGCGCATCTCCGCTTCGTTCCCCGCTTCGGCAGCCAAAGTGCGTGCGTGCGAAGTCTCAGGCAGCAAAGAACCTTCGATGCATAGCACAAATTCGCCTCTCGGACCTGCCGATTCAAATTTAGACAAAAGCTCTCCTGCGGTCCCGCGGCTCACTTCTTCGTGCGCCTTAGTAAGTTCCCTGCAGACCGCGATGCGCCTCCCGGGAATGCCCGCGGCCGTGAACCGTTCGTTAAGCTCCGCAAGCGTTTTAAGCATGCGGTGAGGAGCCTCGTAGCACACCGTTGTCCGCGTCTCGCGCATAAGGCGTTCGAAGAAAGCGGAACGCTGTTTATTGTCCGTCCCGATAAATCCTTCAAACACGAATCCGTCGGTCGGAAGCCCGGACAGTACAAGGGCGGTGACGCACGCAGACGCTCCCGGAACTACAGTCACTTCGATACCGCGGTCAATGCAGTCCCTTATCAGTTCCCAGCCCGGATCGCAGATCCCCGGCATCCCCGCGTCTGACACGAGGGCAATATCCGTCCCTGCCTCGAGCTTTTCTAAAAGTTCGGGCCCGCGGCTCAGTTTATTGTGTTCAAAATAGCTCAAAAGCGGTTTTTTTATGCCGAAATGCTCCAGAAGCCCCAAAGTGTGGCGCGTATCCTCCGCCGCGATCAGATCGGCGTTCTCAAGCGTTTTAAGCGCACGTACGGTTATGTCGTCAAGGTTTCCTATCGGCGTTGCCACCACGTAAAGCATTAGTGCCTCCCGAATTCGATCGCCCGCCCTCTGCGCGGCGTCAATTATTCTCCCCGATCACCGTTGGCGCGGTGACCCTGAGCCCTTTCCCTCCGCCTTTTCTGGCGGTCAATAAGAACATTACCGGCGGCTCTTCGATATTCGCATGAACGAACGTGATCTCTCCCGCCTCGCACCCCGCATTCCTGAGCGCGCAAAGCGCATCGGTCAGCCTGTCCGGCCTGTTCACCATAAAAATATATCCTCCCGGGACAAGCAGTGTACATGCCGCCCGGATCATTTCTTCCTGTGTGCGCGCGATCTCGTGCCTTGCCCCGGCGATCCCGGACAGGTCGCTTACGATCCCGCTTCCCGCTCTTACGTACGGCGGATTCATCGTGACGATATCGTACGCTCCGGCTTTCAGGCAGCCGTCGCAGATATCCGCATTCACTACGGTGACAACGCTCCCGATCCCGTTCAATGAGACGCTCCTCCGGGCAAGGTCGCACATCTCCGCCTGTATCTCCACGGCGGTGTAATTTGCGCCTTCCGGGTCAATTCCTTCTTCGGCGTTAAGTTTTCCGTACATAAGGACAGGTATGATCCCTGTGCCGGTACCGACGTCAACGACCCTCACGGCTCCTGTCGATTCTGTCTTTCCGGGGCTTCTGAGCCTTTTCAGGAGCCTGACGGAGCTCTTTATCGCTCCGGCCGCATAATTAGCCAGCAGCACCGCGTCAGTCCCGTAGCGGAAAGTGCCTTTTTTCTGCAATATTCTAAGTCCGGCGCACTGAAGGTCATCGACCTGTTCGCCTTCTTCTCTCCGGCAGTATTGAGTTATGTTCTCTTCGAAGTCGTCAAGGTACATTGCCGTTTCTGCACTTTCGAGTTCAGGGCTTTTCCGTTTACGGGCTTTTCCGTTTACGGGCTTTTCCGTCTCTAAACAGACAAGGCTGTCTCACAAAGAGACAGCCTCCTGTAAAACACAATCAATTAACTCCGCAATCACTCTTCAGCCTTGGGAGCTTCAACAGGGCAAACCTGTGCGCAGTTTCCGCACTCAATGCAAGCAGAAGCATCGATCTCGTATTTACCGTCACCCTCGCTGATGCATTCTACAGGGCACTCCGCAGCACATGCGCCGCAGGAAATGCAATCGTCTGAAATTTTGTATGCCATAAGAAACACCTCCAATATTTCGTTGATGTGCATATTGTACCATTTTTTGCGCAAATGTCAATAGGGCTGCGGAGAGGCAACGAGGAACCTGGACGTCCAGAGTTCAGAGTTAAGAAGCGAACCGAGTGATGGCACGAATTTTGGGTCTCATGCGAACCCCGGAATTGGTTCGCATTTCGGTCAAACAAAATTCTTAGCTATTCATTCGGCTTCGCCAAAGATAAAAGGATGAAA
>JAGCTF010000023.1 GCA_017963755.1 Clostridia bacterium
TAATTTCATTGTCATCGCACCGTCCTTTTTAACAATAATTGCGCCTTTCCGGGCTTTACTATTATCTCAATTTATGTTGCTTCTATTTGTTTTTATTGAATTCCGCGGCCAGGTACGCGTTGATGAACCCGTCGATATGACCGTCCATAACTTTATCCACAACCGTTTCTTCGTAAGAAGTGCGGTGGTCTTTCACGAGCGTATACGGGCAGAAAACGTACGAGCGGATCTGGCTGCCCCAGGCGATCTCCATCTGTACGCCTTTGAGGTCCTCTACGCGTTCAACGTTCTCGCGCTGTTTAAGTTCGAACAGTTTGGAACGCAGCATGCGCATGGCGTTTTCCTTGTTCTGAAGCTGCGAGCGCTCCGTCTGACACGAAACTGTTATACCTGTAGGTTTGTGGGTGATACGGACTGCGGAGTCGGTTTTATTGACCTTCTGGCCGCCTGCGCCGGACGAACGGTACGTTCCTACTTCAAGGTCTTCTGGACGTATGTCGATCTCGATCGTATCGTCGATCTCGGGCATTACTTCAACGGATGCGAAAGACGTGTGGCGCCTGCCTGCGGCGTCAAAAGGCGATATTCGGACAAGGCGGTGAACGCCGTGCTCGGACTTAAGGAAACCGTACGCATTGTCCCCGTTAAACTCGATGACAGCGCTCTTAAGCCCCGCTTCATCGCCGTCGAGGTAGTCAACGACTTTCACGTCGAAGCCGTGATCTTCGCCCCAGCGGATATACATGCGGAAAAGCATTGACCCCCAGTCCTGGGATTCGGTGCCGCCAGCGCCCGGATGGATCGTCAAAACGGCATTGTTCGCGTCGTACTCACCTGTAAGCAGCGTCTCGAGGCGCAGCATTTCAAAATTTTCGTTAAATTTTTCGAGGGCCTCGCCTACCTGAGCAGGCATCGACTCGTCGTTATCTTCATTTCCGAGCATTATCATAAGCTGGATCTCTTCAAGCGAAGATTCCAGGCTCTGAAATTTTCCGAGTTTCGTTTTGAGGACTTTGAGGTGCTTGAGCGTGGCCTGCGAGCCTTCCTGGTCGTTCCAGAAATCCGGTTCTGAAGCCTTGTTTTCAAGCTCTTCGATCAGATTTGACATGCCCTCCGTGTCAAAGTGAATCCCTCAGATCATATAAATTTTTCTGGAGCCCCTCTATCTGCTGGGCGTATTGATCCAGTTCAAACATATATATCATCTCCGTTCCTGCGTCCGAAGGGCATATTCCGGCACCGCCGCGCCCCCGGGCGTCAATGTGATTATACCATTATTTTATGCAAATTGAAACTGTATGCGCCCCGTTTTTTCGTCGGCGGCGGCAATTTTAACTTCCACTCTGTCCCCGTATCCGTACGTTCTGCCGGTGAATCTGCCTTTGGCCGTTAGGCGGCGCGGGTCAAATATCATCTGATCCGGCATGTCGGAATAGAACAGCAGTCCTTCTGCGGAATTGTCGAGCATTATGAACAGTCCGAACGCCGTGACGCCCGAAACGGTCCCCACAAAATCTTCTCCAAGGAACGCGGACATATATTTAGCCGTAAGCTTGTCCGTGTAGAACCGTTCCGCGCGTTCAGCCTCGCGCTCCGCGTCCGAAGAATCTGCGGCAGCGTCGTGAGCATCCGTATAACGCTCCTTAAGCGTCTCCGGCCTTGCCCCGGCAAGCGTTTCCTTAATGACGCGATGGATGTAGAGATCCGGGTAGCGGCGTATGGGCGACGTGAAGTGGGTGTATTTCTCGGCAGCGAGGCCGAAATGGCCGCGGCATTCGTCAGAATAGACGGCTTTTCCCATGGATGTCAGGGCGAGCGTCTGTATAAGTCGCTCCTGCGGCATCGTTTTAGCCTTTTCGAGCATACGCGGTATCGCGCCGGGGATAAGTTCACCGCGGCGGTCAGCGACGGTAAAACCGAAGCGGCGCACGGTCTCGTCAAGCATCAATAGCTTGTCCGTCTCCGGAGCCGGATGGTTGCGGTAGATAAAAGGCACTCCGAGCGCCTCAAATCGGGCGGCAACAGTTTCATTGGCCGCGAGCATGAATTCTTCGATCACGTTGTTAGCGAAAGTTATCTCTTCGGGGCCAACTTCCTCTACGGCTCCGTTATCCCCGACGGTCACTTTCGTCTCCGGAAATTCAAAATCCAGAGACCCCCTCGCCCTCCTGAGTTCGTGCCTGAGCGCGGCAACTCTGCGCATCTCCGAAAGCATACCGACGTGCGCCTCAAACTCCTTTTCAAGTTCTTCCCGCCTGTACTCCGGGCCTTCGAACAATTCATAATATTGGGTGTAGTTGATCTTGTACCGCACGTTTATGACGCTTTCGAATATCTCGTGACCCGTTATCACACCGTTTTCATCGAGTTTCATCATAACTGTGAGTGCGAATCTGTCTTCGCCCACGTTCAGGCTGCAAATGCCGTTGGACAGTTCTTTGGGCAGCATCGGCAGAACTTTATCGGGGAAATATACGCTGGTGCCGCGCCTGTACGCCTCACGGTCAAGCGGAGAATCGCGCTTTACGTAATGTGAGACGTCGGCAATATGCACTCCGAGCGTCCATCCGCCGCTGCCGTCAGCTTCCAGCGATACTCCGTCGTCAACGTCTCTCGTGTCCGCACCGTCGATCGTCACTACCGTAAGCTCGCGTAAGTCACGCCTCCCCCTCAGTATCTCGGAGCGGATCTTTTCCGCCGTCAATTTCTGCGGGATCGCCTCCGCTTCTTTCTGCACCGCCTCCGGAAATTCACGTCTCTGGAAAAGCAGCGCTTCAAGCTCGGTCTCCAGCTGCTCCGCCGTATCCGAGCCTCTGCCCCTGCCTCTGCCCTTTTTAGGCTCCTCGTAAGCGTCCGTCCTTCTGAGGACAGGTGTTTTAGAAGCGCGCCGGGCACTTTGCGCAAATCTGTTTCTACCGTGTCCCGCGCGTCCGGCACTTCTCTGTTTAACGTGCGTTTTGTTAACTTTCTTTGTAGTCTTTTTGTTTATCTTCCTTGCCATCGCCTTCACCGCCTTCCGGGCAAAAAAAATACCGTGACGTTTATGACCGCCACGGCTCATTCTTCAAATTATAAAGTCCGCGTCAGTTCTGTTTCAGACGCCGTAACGCATAAGCGCGCTGAGTACGATCGCGATAACAGCGAACGCTACTCCAAGTACGATCGTCAGTCTCATAAGGAACTTTTCCTTGCTGAGGCTCGCGCCGCTCTTCGAATAGAAAGACTCAGTCCTCTGGCCGGTGATGGCGCCGCTGAGGCCTTCTTCTTTAGAGCGCTGCATCAGGATCAGTATAACGAGTCCTACGCTTATCAGCATGAATACGATTCCGAGTATAAATTTTAAAACAGTCATTGTTGTCTACACCTCCAAAAGTGAAACAAAGAGATTTTACACGCGGCGGAGATGGATGTCAAGTACTTTTTTAGGCTCTTTTCCTCTTTTCCATGAACTTTTTCGCTGAATCACCGCACTTTTCTTGCCGTGCACTTTCGGCAACCTGTTTGCGGAAGCCGATAAACGAAATATGCGAAACGGATTTCGCTTCATTTCGCATAATTTCGCATGGATTTCGCTCAGAATTTCGCATCATTTCGTTTTGAAGTTCTTTCTCTTGATCGGGAAAGGACTTTTTGGTTTTCATAAACCAGTTTTGCTCTCCGGGGAGCAGCTAAATACAAGGGAGCCACTCTGATCCGGAATCCCCTGTACTATTTGAAACTTCGAGCGTCGAAAGCCCTTGAAATATAATATTTCTTTCTTTTGTCAAACCTCTTCCATTTTGAGGCTCATATATAATACAGGCGATTCGATGAATCAATGCCGATGACCTGATTTCCAAAAACAAACAATCCTTCATATACTTTATTTGAGATTTTAGTTTTTTCGAAAGTACTCATATTTATTTTCCATGTTCCTTCCAACTCGTCATTATCGTATTTTTTACCAGTGAAGTATCCCGATTCTTTATAACGCCAAAGCGAACAATAATAGTATCCATCACATATGTTTGCGCAAGCATGTACATCGCTTCCTTCAACATACATTAATTCGTGCAAAATTCCATCAGTGCCATATATCCACGCTATACAGCGCGGACCCAAATAGTCAAGATGATTCATTATTAAAAGACTCCCATCCGGCAATTGCTCTACTCTATATCGATCATGCCTGGAAAACAGCTCCTCATTCTCTCCGTTTTTATTAACATATATCGAAGGAGCACCTCCCCAATTATACTTTACGTACACTGTCGAATTACCCACATGATATACCTCGGTATACTTTTCTTTTCCGTCGGAATAATTGAAATAGTGCACTCCCGTTTCGTCAAGCACTGCATGAGAAAACTGTGGCTTTCCGTTTTCTGTAAATAAATCCGGCTCAGGCCAAACAAAATAACTTGAATGCGGAATCGCCTCCGAATAGAAATCATGAGATACTAACATTCTTTCTTTTTTTTCAAGATCAATTACCCAAAGATATCGTGAAACATTTCCTTCCCGTAGATAATTTTCCTTGCGCTCGCAATAATAAAATTTATTGCGAACAAATACAAAAGATATGAGAGACTCATCTTCAAATATGTTATATGGCATAGTATAATGCAACTTAAGTTTTCCTTTTTCCGCTACAGTGTATATAGAGTAACCGGAAAAAACATACAACGTACCGTTGTACATATGTAAAAACGACTTTGCTTTATTCTGTAAATAGTTAATACAACTTGCAGTGTCATCTTCCGGAATAGAAAAATCACTTTTAAAATGCGGTTTCAAAATAGAGCATGCTGACACTGCTGCTATTACACAAAGAATAGTAGCAAATAAAAATAATCTTTTCGTAATCCAAACCAATCTATTATTAGATATTCCCTTTTTGGACATAATATTGCACCTCGATTTTAATTTTTAAATTTTCATTATATAGCAATGTGTTTTATTTGAACTTGAGCATTTATAGAGAGAAACAAGCCGTGGCTGTTCAGATAGCCATATCGATGATACCCAGATATTAATATAATTTGGTAAATAGTGCCTGCCCATTTATGCTCTGTATTTAACCGCAACATTGATCAGGCACCCTCTTCGATTATTATAAACTGATCCTCATTCGATTGCAATACTCCATCCGAGAAAAAAAGCTTTATCCAAGATGTCTTTTCACTGTAGTCATATTCACTCCTCCGTATACTATATTTGGCTCACAAGATCCGTTCTGCTTTTCTGGTTCTGATTTTATCATTTCCGTCATTCAAATGCAAACTTTTTTCAACACGTGAATTCATCGCCTAAAGTTGGAGCCATATAGCATGAAGTATTTTGTGACAAACAAGCAATATTAGATATGATATAATTCGATCGCCTGTTAAAAGGCGTTGGCAATTGAAAGACGAGGGTGGAAATGAGCGGCACGGGAAATAAGATCTCGAATTTGCGAAACAAGCGGGGATTGACGCAGCAGGAACTGGCTGACCGGCTGAACGTATCCCGTTCGCTTGTCGCTATGTGGGAGAACGGAAAGCGAACACCGGATTATTTCAGTATTGCCGCCATGGCGAAGGTTTTTGGAGTTGAGAAGACAGAGATCATTGACAATAAACTCAGTGAAGACCGTCATTCCACCGAATCGGATGCCATCGACAATGAAATAGAAGATATGACAGGCGGAATCGATTCAGCTGAATCTAAAGAGGAATTGTCAATGGCAGTGAAAGCCTTTCTGTCGAGACAGAGTACGAAGGACAATGAGATTTTTATGGCTCGCTATCTGTTCAAAAAAACATACAAAGAAATAGCAGCGGATATGAGAATAAGTGAAAAAAACATAAGCGTGAAGCTTACCAGGCTAAGGAAACGGCTTCGCCGCTTCATAAAAGGAGAAAAAAATGAATAACGTGGAATTTGGAGAAGTACTCTCAAAAATCTGGAACAGCAGCGAATATCACGATATGATGGTCGCAAAAAAAAAGAAAGAAAGAAGAATGTTAATTGCTTCTGTTCTGACGATGGTTGCCGTCTTTTTTGTTATTTCTGTAACGATATTTGCCGCAAATTCAAGAAAAACAGATATGATGTTCTCACACTTTGGGTTTGAACAAAGTGTTATCAAGGTTGGGAATACATACTATTTACTTTATACCGGTGATAAAAAACCGCTGTATGGTGAATATAACGGGAAAAAGTATTACCTTGGTGATTACAAATCTCTCGATTTCGAAAAGGTTGATAACATCCTCAATGAGAGAACAGCTGCGTATAAAAAAGTTGTTGAGGAATACGGTGATTATTCATACACTGTTGAAACGGATGGCATTATTATAACGCATTTTAACGATGCTGACGTGATAAACGCAAAAATAGCGGAAAAGATGTCCGCAGACAGCATCAGACTGGTCAGCGCGAACGAAAATGATGTGGAGGGCAAATCTTTGATGGGCAATATATTGACGCTTTACGTATTTGAAGGATCAGACGGAGATGTGCTTTTCATCCCTGCCAGGTATCCCTCATCTGTACGTTTTTACGTTGCAGCCGAAAAGATCAATAGCGAAATCGAAGAAAAAACAGGAGAAGTTTTTTACGGAGAAATATTAAACCGGTAACGTATCTTTTCTCAGTATATCCATTAAACGGTTGTGAACAGTATCCGCTGGCAAATCAACTGAAAAGAAAACAGCCCCGGGAAGTTGATCTCGAGGCTGTTCGATGGTGCGGATAGCAGGACTTGGATGATGTCGATACCGTTCTTTTCGGCGAACGCCTTTCATTCTCTTCTCACCTCCTTCTATGTGGATTGATTCATTCTTAAATCATCCAAATGGGGACGATATA
>JAGCTF010000162.1 GCA_017963755.1 Clostridia bacterium
AAGATTAGGGCGCTGCTTCGCGGCGGAAAATGGGCGCGGAACACCGCCTGGATCTTGATTTTTGGATTTCAGGCGGTGTTTTTAAGATGAGGGCGCCGTCTCCAGCCGTAAAATGGGCGCAGAACACCGCCTGGATCTTGATTTTTGGATTTCAGGCGGTGTTTTTAAGATTAGGGCGCTGCTTCGCGGCGGAAAATGGGCGCGGAACACCGCCTGGATCTTGATTTTTGGATTTCAGGCGGTGTTTTTAAGATGAGGGCGCCGTCTCCAGCCGTAAAATGGGCGCGGAACACCGCCTGGATCTTGATTTTTGGGATTCAGGCGGTGTTTCTAATAAAACCGCCGCGCAGCAAGCCCGATCCACTCTTGCATCCCCGGCCAGTCGCTCCTTCTTCACCCCTTCATTGCCACTTCTTCGCTCTAATTTCATCCCTTCTTCACCAACTTTTCCGCGCCTTTTCCGCCAACTTTTTTGTTGCACTATCTCCCTTATTATGGTAAAATAACCACGTATTCTTTTTTACGCGGTAGCGCAGAATACTCTAAAGGAGGTAAAGCACATTGCAGCTTTTGGAAGAGAGAATACGAAAA
Source organism: Clostridia bacterium (assembly GCA_017963755.1). Classification (GTDB taxonomy): domain Bacteria; phylum Bacillota; class Clostridia; order UBA1212; family UBA1255; genus UBA1255. The sequence continues at coordinate 592 of JAGCTF010000162.1, forward strand.
GACGGGAAAGTGCTTCCCGGCGACGTACTTAAGGTAAATTCCTTCCTGAACCATCAGCTTGACGCAGAGCTGCTGGATGCTGTGGGCGCGGAAATTGCCGGCCTCTTTAAAGACTGCGGGGTGACCAAAGTCCTTACCGCCGAAGCCAGCGGGATCGCCATAGCATGCTTCGTCGCGCTGCACCTTCATTGTCCGGCGCTGTTTGCCAAAAAATCCAAAACGTCGAACATAGGAAGCGGCGTATGGAGCGCGAAGGCGCATTCGTATACTCACGGAAACGACTACACTATGATAGTATCGAAAGAATATCTCAGCGGCGAAGACACCGTGCTGATCGTTGATGACTTTCTTGCGAACGGAAGCGCGTTAAGAGCACTGAGAGATCTGTGTACCGAGGCCGGGGCGAAGGTTGCAGGCGCGGGGATCGCGATAGAAAAGACATACCAGGGCGGCGGAGACGAACTGCGCGCGGAAGGACTGCGCATCGAGTCGATGGCCCGCATTGCATCGATGGATGCTGAGGACGGAATCAGATTCTGCTGAGCGGAAGACGGGACGCCCTCGTTTTATTTTATTCGAAAGATAAGAACCGGAAAAACGGACGTCAGAATTGCGTAAGATAAATGTTGGCCGCTGCGAACGGCGGCCGGTCGTAAAATTCACAAAAGACAAGGTGTATAAGGAAGAGCGGCAGGCGGCGCATCTGCTTTGTTGCTTTAATATCGGATTACACGGCCCGTGTGCGGGGTCCGGAGGTCAATGATCCGCGCAGATACCGATCGTCATATCGATCGTGATCGGAACGATTTCGAAACCGAAGGACAAGGCGCCGGCAGACCGGTGATCATAAATTTTTTATTGGAGGAACGGTAAAATGTTCAAGAAAATCATTTCACTTTGTTTGGCGGTTCTGATGGTTGCCGGACTCTGTGTCGGTCTGGCCGGTTGCACCAACGCGAATGCAGATTTCAAGATCGGTGTTATTCTGCTCCATGACGAATCCTCGACCTACGACAAAAACTTCATCAACGGTGTTGAAGAAGCTCAGAAGGCTCTCGGCCTTTCCAACAGCCAGGTCATCATTAAGAAAGGCATTCCTGAAGGAAACGAGTGCTATGAAGCAGCAAAAGATCTCGTAGCTGAAGGCTGCAAAGTTGTCTTCGCTGACAGCTTCGGACATGAAGACTACATGATCAAAGCCGCTAAGGAGTTCCCGGCTGTTCAGTTCTGCCACGCCACCGGCACAAAAGCTCACACCGAAAAGCTTGACAACTACCACAACGCTTTCGCGTCCATCTACGAAGGCAGATACCTTGCCGGTATCGCCGCAGGCCTCAAACTTAAGGCCATGATGGAAGCTGACAACACTGTTCAGCCTCACATCGGTTACGTAGGCGCTTTCACCTATGCAGAAGTTATTTCCGGTTACACCTCTTTCTACCTTGGCGTTAAAGAGATCGTTCCTTCCGTTACCATGGACGTTCAGTTCACCGGTTCCTGGTATGACGAGACCGAAGAGAAGAGCGCTGCAAACGCACTCCTTGCACGCGGCTGCGTACTTATCAGCCAGCACGCTGACTCGATGGGCGCTCCTTCCGCATGCGAAGACAAAGGCGTACCCAACGTTTCCTACAACGGTTCTACTGAGAGCTCCTGCCCCAACACCTTCATCGTTTCTTCCAGAATCGACTGGGCTCCGTACTTCAAGTACATTTGCGAGCAGACAATGGCCGGAAAAGCTATTGAAACCGACTGGACGGGCACAATTGACACCGGTTCCGTAAAACTCACCGAACTCGGCAAGAAAGCTCCCGTAGCTGACACGCAGGCAACGATCGACAGATATCAGGCTGAGCTCAAGGCCGGCACACGTCACGTATTCGATACCAACAACTTCACCGTTGGCGGCGAGAAACTCACGTCCTACAAGGCTGACGTTGACACCGACGATGCGTTCACTCCCGATACCGAAGTTATTAAAGACGGTTATTTCCACGAATCTGAATTCCGTTCCGCTCCGTATTTTGATATCGCGATCGACGGCATTACAAAGATCAACGAGAAATTCTGATCATTTAAGCTTTAACAGGAAAGGCGGGTTTTTCCTGCCTTCCCTGTTTTTTATTATTTCAGGGCAGACCCGGCCGGCAAAGCGCCGGACCCGAACGGCGTATCCGGGAGGATGACGATATGGAACAGAAAGAAGCGCGAAATATTCCGCTCGCACTGGAACTGAAGGGTATAACCAAAACATTCGGGACGATCAAAGCGAATTATAACGTTGACCTCGAACTGAAGCACGGAGAGATACTGGCTCTCCTCGGGGAAAACGGCTCCGGAAAGACCACGCTTATGAACATGGTCGCCGGTATTTATTATCCCGACGAAGGGCAGATATTTGTTGACGGAGAAGAAGTCGTCATCAGATCGCCCAAAGATGCGTTTGATCATAAGATCGGTATGATACACCAGCACTTCAAGCTGGTCGATTTGTTTTCTGCCGCGGAAAACGTCGTACTAGGCGTTAAAGACGGCAAAAAATTTAACATTTCGGAAGTTAACGAGCGGGTGCAGAAAATTGCGGACCGCTACGGTTTTATTATAGATCCAAAAGAAAAAGTACACGAAATGTCCGTTTCCCAGAAACAGACGGTGGAAATATTAAAAGTGCTGTACAGAGGCGCGGACATACTTATACTTGACGAGCCTACCGCGGTGCTGACGCCTCAGGAAACGGCAAAACTCTTCGCCGTACTGCGCAAGATGAAAGAGGATGGAAAGTCCATCATAATCATTACGCACAAACTGCACGAGGTCTTGTCTATATCCGACCGCGTCGCCGTACTCAGGAAGGGCGAATATATCGGCACGGTCAACACCTCCGAAAGCACGGAGAGCTCCCTCACGGAAATGATGGTGGGCAAGAAGATCACGCTGAATATTGACCGCTCCGAACCGCACGACGTGGTAGAGCGCCTTTCGGTAAGCGGGCTTTCCGGGCTTAACGCTGAGGGGCTCAAGGTGCTTGACAACGTATCATTCACGGCATACGGCGGCGAAATTCTCGGCATCGCAGGCATCGCCGGCAGCGGCCAGCGTGAGCTTTTAGAGGCGATCGCCGGCATTTACAGCCCCGAATCAGGCGAGATCCTGTACAATGATCCGAAGGGCGGTGCGCAGGTCAATCTCCGCAAAAAGACGCCTCTCCAGATACGCGAACTCGGCGTGCGCCTTTCGTTCGTGCCGGAGGACCGCCTCGGAATGGGACTCGTCGGAAGTATGGACATTACGGACAATATCATGCTGCGCAGCTACCGCTCCGGTTTCGTACTCCTGAACCGCAGCGACCCGAAAAAACTGGCCGAAGAAATAGTGAACGACCTTGAAGTTGCAACCCCGCACCTGAACACACCGGTGAGACGTTTGTCCGGCGGAAACGTCCAGAAGGTGCTCGTTGGCCGCGAGATCGCCTCCGCTCCGTCGCTCCTGATGGCTGCATACCCTGTGCGCGGTCTCGACATAAACTCGTCTTACGCGATATACAACCTGCTCAACGAACAGAAAGAGCGCGGCGTCGCGGTGATATTAGTTGGCGAAGACCTCGACGTTCTGCTCGCGCTGTGTGACAGGATACTGGTAATAAACTCCGGCAGGGTCACGGGGATCCTTGACGGCAGGACCGCAACAAAAGAGGAAGTCGGCTTCCTGATGACAAAGTCCGACAGGGTCGAAAATACTGATCCGGAAGGAGGTGCGGCATAATGGCATCTGAACATCACAATGCAGTAAAAGAACCGCTGATACATATTACCAAAAACGCGGCAATGCCTTTCTGGAAGGGGCTTCTTATTCGAGCCGCGGCCGTACTGATCGCATTCCTGCTTTGCTCGATACTTGCATTTTTCCTGATCGGCGCAAATCCGCTTGAATTCTTCGGAGCGTTTATCAAGGGCAATTTCGGCAGCAACGCCATGATGGCAAAGCTCCGCATTTGGAAACTGTTAAAAGACACAGCTATACTGCTGCTCATTGCCCTCGCCGTAACTCCCGCTTTCCGGATGCGTTTCTGGAACATAGGCGCCGAGGGACAGGTGCTGATGAGCGCGCTTGCCGCCGCCGCTGTTGTGTATTACGGAAAAGGAATAACGCAGGAATGGCTGCTGCTTGTTATAATGTTTGTCGCCGCTGTGGCAGCCGGTATAATCTGGTCGGTGCTTCCGGCGATCTTCAAAGCTCTCTGGAACGCCAACGAAACGCTGTTCACGCTGATGATGAACTACGTCGCATCCTTCTTCGTCGCATACGCGCTGGTCAAATGGACTCCCGACGGATCGAGCGTGCTCGGCGAACTCAAACGCGGACACCTGCCGTCTCCCGGCAATGAATATCTGATCTTTACGCTCACCGTGCTGCTGATAACCGGCATCATGTTCGTGTATCTTTATTACAGCAAGCAGGGATACGAGATATCGGTCGTCGGTGAAAGCCAGAGGACCGCGCGCTACATCGGTATAAACGTTAAGAAAGTTATCGTGCGGACAATGACTCTTTCCGGCGTGCTGTGCGGCCTGGCCGGATTTATGATCGTTGCCGCGCTCGACCATACGGTGACAACGACTTCCGTAGGCGGCCGCGGATTCACGGCGATCATCGTTTCGTGGCTTGCCAAATTCAATCCGCTGATCATGATCGGCACCGCGCTGCTCGTCGTTTTCCTGAACCAGGGCGCCGGGCAGCTGGCAACGACGTTCCGCGTAAGCTTCGCGTTTCCCGACGTCGTCGTGGGAATAGTCATCTTCTTCGTTATCGGCTGCGAGTTTTTCATCAGATACAAGGTGCATTTCCGCCATAAAAACCGTCACGCTGCCGAAGTTCCCGCTCCGGGCGGAGAAGGAAGCGGAGGAAGCGGAGAAAACCCGGAAAAAGAAGGCGGAGGCGGCGGAGAACGGCCTGCCGAAGTTATTCCGGATAAAGGAGGCAAGCTGAAATGAACGTACTTGAATTTCTGCTGAGCGCGCTGGCAATAGGCGTAACGTTCCTTTACGGTTCGACGGGCGAGATAATTACCGAAAAAGCCGGTCACCTTAACTTAGGTATTCCCGGAATAATGGGTATCGGCGCGGCGTGCGGCTGCGCGGTGCTCAACGCAATGATGCCTTTAAATGCTGATGCGGCGCCCTTCCTTCCGCCTTGGCTCATCGTTGTCCTTGCGCTGCTTGCGACGCTTGCCGGCGGCGCAATTATGGGACTTCTTTACAGCTTCCTGGCTGTAACGCTCCGTTCCAACCAGAACGTTACCGGTCTGGCAATGACGATATTCGGCACCGGCCTCACGAAGTTCATTTTCGCCTCTCTTGAAAAAGACGGCGTAACTTACGTCAGGGCCAAATATTATTTCAGATTTCCGTTCAATAACACGACGAGCGCGCTTCAATACTGCGGCGTTATGGTGTTCCTCGGCATCGCGATCGCTATTATATCCTCGGTGATATTGACGCGGACAAAAGTCGGACTCCATCTGCGTGCCGTAGGCGAGAGCCCCGCCACCGCCGATGCAGCGGGCATAAACGTGACGAGATATAAATATATTGCCACGATCATCGGTTCCGCAATTGCCGGTCTCGGAGGACTCTTCTACATTATGGACTACGCCGGCTCGAACGAAGCGTACCTCACGATCGAAGCTCTGGGCTGGCTGAGCGTTGCCCTCGTAATATTCTCGCTGTGGAGGCCGTATCTCAGCATCATCGGCTCTTTCATATTCGGAACACTGTTCATTGTCGGAGCGTATCTGCCAACGCTGTTCGGACTTAAGATCGATGTGGCAACGTCAAATCTAGTGAAAACGCTTCCTTACGTCGTTACGATCATAGTGCTGGTCATCACGAGCATCCGCAACAGGCGCGAGAATCAGCCGCCCGCCTCGCTCGGCGTGTCGTACTTCAGGGAGGATAGATAAGGCGGATATGGACAATTCTTTGCTGTTCTATGAAATAGAACACGGTATCGGCAGAGAGCATTTTAAGGTGTACAGGCGGGAAAACCACAGGTTTCAGGCTCATATGCACCGATGCTTTGAAGTTGTGCTGGTGCTCAACGGTGAGTTGTCAATGCGTATCGAAAAGAGTGACTATTCGCTTGTCAAGGGCGATCTGGTTCTCATAAAACCAAATATAATTCACAATTACACCACCTCGGAAGGGAAACACAGCAGCTGCGTCATATGTGTCTTTTCCAGCGATCTGATCGCAGCTGTTTCCGGGGCACTTACTAAATACAAGATCCCTGAATTTGTTATTCACAAAACGCCGCAGCTGTTCATCGATATGTTTATGGGGATGGATGAGACCAGGGATCTTGCTACAGTAAAAGGTTTTCTGTACACTGTCTGCGGTCTTTTCTATAAGCAGCTTGATTTTGTAACAGAAGATGTCCAAATAAAAGATACTGATCTGATTCGCGACGTCCTCATCTATATTGAGAAGAATATGTCAGGTTCCTGCGACCTTACAAGCTGTGCAAAAGCGCTCGGATACAATCAGTCATATATTTCCAGGAAATTTAAGGCTGTCGTCGGAATGCCGTTTTATGCCTATGTTGAGATGATCAAGATGGATCATGCATGCTATCTGCTGCTGAATACGAAAGATAGTATATTGTCCATTGCATCGCAGTGCGGATATTCGACGATCAGCAGTTTTAACCGCTTTTTTAAGATAGTGACGGGGACATCTCCGGGTGAATTCAGGAAAAAAGCAGGGGAAATTTAGCGCGGTTCGATCAGTCGCATCCAACAAGTCAAATATTAGGCTGTTTTTGTCAATTATTAGTTAGCTTTTAGGCAACTGTTTGTATAAAATTAATATATCTATCGGCTGTTAACAGGCCGAGAAAGTCAAACAGGAGGTATTACTATGAAAAAAGTATTAGCAATTGTGTTATCGCTGGCAATGCTGTTTGCGTTGTCGCTGACCGTATCAGCTCAGGTTAATATTGACTGCATGTACGTAGATACAGACACGCTGCAGGCAAACGAAGCAGGTGTTGACGCAGGGTATGCCGGCGCAGGTTCCGTTTCGATCAACCCGGGACAGAAGATCAACATTCTTGGCTGGGCTTACGGTTCCGCAAACCAGAGCAGGCTGAAAGAGATCGTTACATTGATCAACGGCGTTGAGTACGCGTGTGATGATAATTACATTGACAGACCCGGTCTGGCCAGTAATTTCGGAATCAGCGATACTATCGATACTCATGCAGGCATCGGTCAGAATGGTGATCTGCTCGGATTAGGCGGTGTTTCCGAACTTGGTGAAGGAACATATACAGTCAGGATCAATGCTAAATTTGAGGACGGTACCGTTGAGCTTGGCAAAAAATTCACACTTGTTGTCGGCAGCGGCGTGGATCCCAATGCTATACCGGTCACTGAAGTTCCGGTTTACAGCGGAGACGGAAATGGCGCTCATCAGTTCAACGAAGGCCCGATAGGTGTCGTTTATACTGTTCCCGAGGGAAAAGCCCTTCATGCTGTTGTAGGTCTTAACAGCCCTACGTGGGGCGGTAACGCAGGCGGCAGTGATGCAAAAGCAGAAGTGTTCGCATGGAAAGGCGACTATGATTCTTCAGTCGCCGGCAGCGTTCTTGCATCCGGTACAGTTAAGGATCATTTCGACAATGATAACTCAGTGTTTACGCTTGATAAAGATCTGAGTGCAGGTGAGTATCTGGTAGTATTCAGCGCTACAGGAACCGGTTACATTGGTGTATGGGCTTTTGATTCTGCCAGCGGAGCACCCGCTTATCAGAACGGCGCCGAAGTGCAGTGGTATCCGAAAGTAGCTGCGGATCTTGTTGACGCTCCGGTAGAGCCTGAGACCCAGCCGACCACCGAACCTGTTACTCAGCCGACCACCGAACCTGTTACTCAGCCGACCACTGAGCCAGTAACTGAGCCTACCACTGAACCTGTAACTCCGCCTCAGACCGGCGATTTCGATGTTGCGATGATAGCGGTCGTAGCGGTCCTGGCTATGAGCCTTGTTGTACTGTTTGTCAGAAAGAAATCTTTCTGATGCCCCTTTGACAGCAACGCTGTCTCAGGTATAGAATCTAGGGACTGTGAAATAATGAGTGGAGCGATCCATTGCGTTGATTCACAGTCCCGTTTAATAATTAGCAGTTCCGCTCGTTTTTATTATTTTTGATTTTTAAAAGGCAGGTATAAAATGGCCGGTGTTCAATTACCATTTATTCCGAAATTTGAACAATCCGAAAGGATAAAGGTTTTAGAGGCGCGCAACCAGGAGCTGTCTCTTTCCGGGCTCAGGCAGTTTGGAACTTACGGAGATCACCGCTGCTGGCTGAATATCGGGCCGTTTCCACATATGGATAAGGTCCCTTCACAGATTGAAGGGTATCGTATGGATTGTGAGCAGTGGGGTGCGGATTTCGAATGTATGCTGGACTATACCGAGCCGCATATTTATCCCTGCGAAACGATCGTAGGCGAGATCTACTGGGAGATCGGCTGCATCCGTCCCTGTACAGTGGATCAGGCGCCGAATGCCGCAGAAATACACGAAAAGCTAAATGCGGCGCTGAAATTAGGCGGTCTTCCGGACGCGTACGGCCACACTTGTCCGGATATGGAGATCATACTTAGCGAAGGATATGACAGTATACTTGAGCGTATACGTAAATATATAAAATTATACTCCGGTCTTTGCAACGACCGGAAAGTAAAAGTGCTGCGCGGGATGGAGCACGTTGTGAACGCTTGCATCCATTATATCGAACGTTATGCGGCACTCTCGGAAACGCTGGAGCGTGAGACGGAAGATGCTGAAGAAAAAGCACGCTTCCGGAAGATCGCACGCTGCTGCCGTAATATTGCCCATAGTGCGCCATCAACATTTTATGAAGCAGTCCAAACACTACAGTTTGCTATACTATTTGACCGCTCGATCGGTCACGGCAACGGGTATGGCCGTATGGATCAGTATATGATGCCGTTCTATAAGAGAGATGTTGACAACGGGATGCTGACCCGTGAAGAGGCGCGCGAATACATCGCTGAAATGTATATGAAGCTGCGCGGACAGTTCTTCTCGTTTTCAGGCCGCCTGGCTGACGGCAGTGATGCTACCAACGAAATGAGCTGGGTCGCGCTAGAAGCATATGATCTGATCGGTGATTACAATAACCTGGGAGTCATGTGGCACCGCGACATCGATCCGGCTTATTTCGATTATGCATGTGACGTTATTTCCCGCCATGGCGAAAGTCTTCCTGTACTGATAAACTGGGAGCATATGTACGATTCCGAGATCCGCAGCGGTATACCGCATGAAGACGCTTCCAACGTAGTGTATGCCGGATGTCAATGGTTCTGCATCCCGGGTAAAGAGTGGTGCGGCCACGACACGAGTTGGATAAACGTACTAATGGTTTTCGAGCGGGCAATGTATCGCGCCGCTGAAGATGGGGTCAATGATTTCGAGTCGTTTTATGCTTATTATGAGAAAGAACTCCACCGCACGATGAAGGCGTTTCAGGAAGCGGAAGCTGCCGTAGACAGGGTACGCGGAGACGTGCGGCCGGAAATATACACTTCAATTATATCCCACGGCCCGATCGAACGAGGAATAGATATGGTCGCTCCGAGGGGTGTTGACTACCAGTACACTGCGCTGAATATAGCCGGTATACCGAACGTTGCAGACTCGTTCACTGCCATCAAAAATCTGGTTTTTGAAAGAAAACAGTACACGCTCAAAGAAGTTGCCGATGCCTGCCGCAGCGATTGGGCAGACAACGAAATAATGCGCCAGCGCTTTTTAACTCAGCCCAAATACGGCAACGACATCCCCGAACCGGATGCTATGTTTGTCAGAGTCTGCAATTCGATGCAGGAGATCGCGGAAGGGTATGTCAATCAGCGCGGCGGTCAGCCGATGCGCCCCTCGCTCTACTCTTTTATGCGCCACGTGGAAGCGAAAGATGCAGTAGGAGCGACTCCGGACGGACGCCACAAAGGCGAAGTATTTGCCCAGGGGATCAACCCTCAGCAGGGCGCCAGCAAACGGGGCCTTATTTCTATGGCAAACTCTTCCTGCGCGCCGGATATGCGTAAGTTCCAGGGCGGGTCGATACAGGTAGATATACAGCCCAAATTCTTTGACGGTAAAGAAGAACGCTACAAATATATACGAAATTTTGCAAGTGCATTCTTCCGCAGCGGAGGCATGCAGCTCAACATCCATATTATGGATCTAAAAAAACTGGAAGATGCGATCGAACATCCTGAAAAACCGGAATACCGGAATCTGGTGGTTCGCGTCACAGGATATTGCGCACGGTTTATCACTATGTCGCCCGAGTACCAGAAAGACTTTGTATCGAGAATGAACTATGAATCCATAAATTGATCTGGATGCGGACGGATGAAAGTGGATGATCAATGCATTTTAGCACTGGTGATATGAGCGGAAAGTTGTTGACAATAGATGTATCCCACGGCACTACCCACGACGGTCCGGGTATGCGTACGACAGTTTTTGTAAAAGGGTGCCCGCTGCACTGTGCCTGGTGTCAGAACCCGGAAAGTATTGCCGCCGAAAATGGAGTCTGGTGGAGTATGCGTGACTGCATAGGATGCCTCTCATGCGTAAAAGCTTGTCCGTCAGGCGCGCTTAAAAACGAAAGCAGCGGAATAATTATTGACCGGACAGCCTGCAGGAAATGCGGTATGTGTGTCGAGGCCTGTCCCTCATCCGCAATGAGCTGGCAGGGAAAAGAATACGATCTTGAAAGCCTTGTGAGCGAAGTGCTGCGCCTGCGCCATTATTACGAGGAGTTCGGCGGCGGGGTTACATGTTCAGGAGGAGAACCGCTGCTGCAGAGTGATTTTGTGGCAGAGTTTTTCAAACGAATGCATGAAGAGCACATCACTACCGCACTGGACACGTGCGGCTTTGCTTCTCGCGAGCGGTTGGAAAAAGTGCTGCCGTGGACGGATTACATTCTGTACGATATAAAACTGTTTGACAGTGAAATACACAAAAAATATACCGGCGCGAACAACGGTCTGATATTGGAAAATCTTTTATACACTTCGGATTATATAAAGAGATCCCCGCATCCTGTGGAACTCTGGATACGGACACCTCTGATTCCTGGAGCTACCGCAACAGTTGACAATATCCTGGAGATAGGCGGATTTCTCAGATCCCGCATGTCAGACGTATTGACACGATGGGAATTGTGCGCATTTAACGGCATATGTGTTTCAAAAACATCCCTTGTTCCCGTCAGCGTGACCGGTATGACCGGCGCGCCGGGTTTTGTCGCCGCTTTGAAGCTGCCGGCATGGAAATCCAGGAT
>JAGCTF010000163.1 GCA_017963755.1 Clostridia bacterium
AATACTATTTGCGTTTTCTGAATCTATAGGATGCGCATATTGATATGGGTTGATAATCTGATCATAATCCCCTCCTAATCGTGATATACAGAAAAGATATTCATTTCCAATAGATAATGTGCAATCATCATCGCAAACAAAAATACCAACGACACCATCAGAGATGATTTTTGCAGAACGAAGGAGGTCATACTGTTCTTTCTCTTTATATCCGTAAATTCCTCCAATTTTACATATTTTGATTTCAGACGGGCTCTCACCTTTATAATTTTTCCTTAAAGATATAGAGTAAACGGTAAAAATTGTACGGTTACGGCTTCCGGAATTTGGATTTATATCGGACATTCCGGTTGAATAATCAATAATATCAAAGGAAATGTCTGTAACATATCCCGAATATATGTTCGTTGACGCGTTTACTATCTCCTCGACAGAATGATATACCGGCCAGTCCGGTTGCAATTTAATAATCTGATAATTTGAATTGTGTGATATCTCCAAATCTTTAGGATAAGTATCTTTTAAATCCTTATTTGAACAACCTGTTAATATAGTAAGTATTGTTAACATTATTATCACAAGTATGGCATAAGCTTGTTTCATAGTTTTCCTCCTTAGTTTAGTGAGTAAATATACTTGACATTCATAATATCATAAGGCTGTGGGGCGAAAATTGTTGTTCGATCTCTACTATGATGCATAAGCGAATCGTTGGCACTTAAAACGGGAGGATCATCGCCAAGTCCTAAAAGATGACCTATTTCATGGGTGATTGTGCTCTTTCTGGAGTTTGTATCTGTTGAACATGTTCTCGAGTTTATTTGAATGACTGCGGACGTAATGTTTCCGTCCGAATCAAAGTATGATGTGGTTAATCCAAACCATACAGCTATGTAAGAATCAACTTCGCAAGAATATGAAGAACTTGATGTTACAACAGAAATGCTTGTCCCCGCACCAGAATTATTCCAAGCAGCTGCAGAGGCTTGAATTAAAGGTTGACGTCAATACCGTCAGACAGCTTTAACGGAAGCAGCAGTTTAACATCAGAATCGGTCACAGCAAACCCTTTTTCAGTAGCCGACAGGCGCACGTCCTTTTCACGGATCTCGCCTTTGGCGTCAACATACTTTACGTTTTCCGACATAAAATAGATAGTATTTGTATTGTCGGCGTTCTGGACTACGTACGAATTGAGAGTCTCCAGTGCCGTTAAGCGGAACATCGGTTTGGTTTCGAAAAACTCATCCGTGTTCACATAATCTGCGATCTTCGAATCCGCCAGGATTCCTTCGGCACACTCGCGCTGCATACGTTCGCGGTAAGCGGCTTCCGCCTCAGCGAGCGATTCGGAATCTGATAACAAAGTGCTGTCTGTGGATAATTCTGGCAGAGCATCAATATTACTTGTTGTGCTGATAAGCGGGTCCGGGATGCCTCCTGCTTCTTGTGCGGTTTCATTATTCGCCGCATGCGGTATCAGGCAGCCGTTAAGCAATACAACAGCAAGTAAAAAAGTTACTGCCCGTTTTGCTATGTGTTTTAGTTTCATAGAAAGCTCCTTTCAAATCTCCATTGTTTCTATCGTACCTGCCGCAGATCAGATTGGCGCCTTCAATCTCCAGCATTATCATTATACAACATTCAAAAATCTTTTTTTGCCACAAAATGTTGCTTTTTTATAAAACAGCCAATCAAGGAACTTGGTGGTTAAAAGAGAGATAATGTTCCCCTCTGGTTACTGCATAGTATAAAATTGGGCTTCAGCCACTATTTCACACTATATTCGACCACCTTCTGACCGTGGGAGTTATTTTGGAAAGTTACGAATACTTTCCTGCCTTGAAAGGCCAATAGCCGTCATCGCCACCGGAAAAGTTTCCCAAAAAGAGGTCTTTATCCCCCAACTATGAGCCCTTTGATTGCACCTAGTATTATATCTCTCCATATAGTACACATTTCAATTCTCCTCTCAATATAAACGGTTGTGAACAGTATCCGCTGGCATATCAAATGCAGCATGATCCTTAATCACTAAAAACGGCCTTTTAAGGCGATTTGCCTTCAGTAGGTTAAACTATACCACCCTGCCATGAAAAATCGATTACAGACGATTTTTACCCACGAAAACGCGGGGTTTGATTGACGAAAAATAGACACATATTTAAGTGCAGGAGCACGTTGATTGGCGCGGTCTTATTGTCCCCTCCTTGCCCTTTCCGATTTATCGCAAGGCGCGCATTTGTGGCACGAACGGCGTTGCCGCCCGCCCCAAACGCGGATGCGAGCTAAGCCCGCGCCCCTATTTTTTCTCGGCAGACAGGCTCTTTGAAGGGAAGGCAGCTGAAAAAGAAAACAGCCCCGGGACGATAATCTCGAGGCTGTTCGATGGTGCGGATAGCAGGACCCCCACCTGTATGAGAGAACTCTCACACGGTACCTGATGGTAGTGCTACTGGCCTTTTTTCAGCGATAAGTATAGCTTTTCTATCTTTGAAAAGCGGTGTGCGGCGCCAGCTTTACTGACGGAAGGGCTGCACATTTCCCCAAGCTCGGTGAGCGACAGTTCCGGGTTCAGAAGCCGCAGTTCCGCGACCTCTTTTACGCCATCAGGCAGATCAGAATACTCTTCTGAAGAACGCAGAAAATTAATCATCTCTCTCTGTTTCGATCCCGCCGAAATCGTTTTATTTATGTTAGCATCATCGCAGTTAAGCACACGGTTACTCGCTTTGCGGCCTTCGCGCATAATACGGGCGTTCTCATACTCCAGAACGCCGCGTATTGCCCCCACCGTAACAAGAAAAGCGGAGATCTGTTCTGCATCCTTCATATAAAGCACAAAACGGCCGTTTTTAATTGTCCCCTTCGGGACAAGGTCGCACAGCTCAAATGCCGCCATTCCCAGTTCATATGAAGTAACGTTTTTATAAGTTATTTCGAGGTGTGCCTGGCTGTCGGGTTCGCTGATATACCCTCCGGCGAGGAAGCAGCCCCTTAAAAAAGCTGCGGCACTGTTCCTGTCGTTAAGAGTGATCTGACCGCTCCAGCGCATATCTACGCCGTAAGCCGCCTTTGTTCCGCTCCTGTAAAAGACTTTTTCTTTAACTCCTCCTGAACGGACGCACTGCTTTTCGGCTCGTACGGAAACTTCTCTGCTGTGTGTACGTAATTTCCCGTCCGTAAGTACGAAAATGCCGTAAAATTCGGCCTGCCGGTCGGTCTTTCGCTTCGTTTCATATGCGCAGAGCTGGCTTTTTATTTCTGCAGTAAAAGACATAGATAATCACTCCGGAGATGGGGAAAGTCAGTTTGATCCGGTCATTCGAGTCTCAGAAGGATAAGCCTGTGAAGAGCTCTCGTACATGCCGTATAAAGCACCAGGCTGCCTTCTTCCGTCTTATAGAAAGGCTCATTCTCTCCGTATACGGCCACGGCGTCGAATTCAAGGCCTTTCGCAAGATACACAGGGAGGAAATACTTTCTTAATTTCCCACCCGTATTGCCCTTGAAACCGCAGGCTTTAGCGAGCCTGTCTGCCTGAGTTCTGGTGCGGGTAATAAAAGCGATGCTCTCCATACCGGAATTGACCGCAGAATCGCATATTCGCGTGATCGTTTCGGCGAGTGTTTCGTCAGAGGCCTCCCTGGAAAGCGTCATATATACCGGCTCTTCGCCGCTCCTGACCGATCTGATCATACCTTCTTCTTTTCCCAGAATTTTCGCTGAATAATCGACGATCTGGGACGTGGAACGGTAGTTCGTATTGAGCACGTAGCGTTTAAAAGGTCTTCTGGGTATTATACCGCGTATTCTGTTCACGAAGTCACCCGTGTTTCCGAATACTGCCTGATCGCTGTCACCCACGAAAAGCATATTTGTGCCCGGAAAACGTCTGCGAAGCAGTTCGAGGAATATCGCACTAAGATCCTGGGCTTCATCGCATATCAGATAAAACACGCCCGGGAGCGTCGGTGCGGCAAGTATAAGGTGCAGCACTCCTATAGCACACGCGTCTTCAAACATATCGCGGAAGAACGAAAGCGGAGTGATGTCAACGCCGCACTGTGCCAGGAACGCTTCGTCCGTATACATCCTCCTGTACAGTTCCGGGGCGCTTACTCCGCGCATCATCGAGTTCAGCGCGGCCAATATATACTCCTTATTCGTCTCCTTGCGTATCCCGTAGCGCCTGCAAAGATCGTCTCTTATGCTCTCTGTGCGTTTCAGAAGCGGTACGTCCTGAAAAGTCGAATAGAACAGTCTTTCGAGTTCTTCTTTTGTAACAGTACCTTCCATTTCTTCTGTAAGCGGCATCTGCCTCGCGGCAAATATGCTGTTTCCTAGATGATCGACGTAATCGAGCAGAAGTTTTCTGAACGTTTCCGAAGATTTAAGTCTCCGGCATATCGCCATCGCTTCGGCTTCGGAAGGTTCCTCGGCTGCACTTTCAAGACCGAATTCGCCCGCAAGTTCTGCTTCCTGTATGCGTGTCATATAGTGCATCTCGCCGATGTCGTCGATGACCTCGCTAAGCAGATCCTCCTGGAGGTACGGACGGATATTGTCCTCGCCCAGATCCGGCAGAACGGTAGAAATGTATTCCGAAAAATAATCGTTGGGCGAGATGATCGCAAGCCCCTCGTCCTTCATTCTGTTCCTGAATCCGTAAAGAATGTACGCGGCTTTATGGAGCGCAACGGACGTTTTCCCGCTGCCTGCACAGCCCGATATGACAGTAACGCCTTCTATGTGGTCGCGGACGATCTTATGCTGCTCCTTCTGAAGCGACTCCACTATTATGCGCATATGCTCCCCTGCGCTTCTCCAGAGCGCTTCGGACAATATTTCATCGTCGGACGGCATGCTGATCCTGCTTACCTTCACGAGTTCCCCTTTATTAAACCGGTATCTGCGCTTTTCGACGAGGTCAACGTCCTGCCTCCCCGCCGGCGTGTCAAAGTAAGCCTCCCCCGGTTCGCTTTCATAATAAAGCGAGCACACTGGAGCGCGCCAGTCGAACGTCAATATTTCATCTGTTTCAGGATCTCTTAGCGTCTGGAGCGATATATAAAGCCTGTTTTTTTCTTCGGGTTCGTCCTTGTAATAATAATCCAGTCCTGCAAAATACGGCTCCTGATACTGCCTTTCAAGCTTTCTGAGATGCGTGACGATACCGATATATTTTTCGGTATCCATCGCTTCGAAACTCAGCAGGTCGCGCTTTTCGTCATCTTTAAGTTCGGAAAAATAGTCGCTGAAGTACCTGCGCTGCTCGAGGATCAGGTTTTTTCGCTTCCCTGAAGCCGCAGTCTCAGCGTCCATGCACGCTCTGATCGCGCGCCTGGTCATTTCGGCGTACTCTATTTCGGAGTCCGTCACTCCGTTTATTTTTTCATTCAAGTCCATGTACGGTCACCTCCGCAAAGCGTCCGGAAATTGCAAAATCATGCTTTGCTCAGTTTTAACTTACCATCTTCCACCGTGATATTGACAGTGTCGCCTGACGCCACCGTACCGTTCAGATACATTTCGGCAAGTTCGTCTTCGATATGTCTCTGTATATACCTGCGCATCGGACGTGCGCCGTATTTCTCGTCGAAGCCTTCTTTCGCGAGCAGTTCGTAGACACCGTCGCCTACGGAAATGTGCACGCCGTTATCAGCGCTCTCGCGTTCGATCTCGTTGACCATAAGTTTGGCAATTCCGGCCATGCTGACGGCATCGAGGCTGCTGAACACGACTATCTCATCGACGCGGTTCAGGAATTCGGGGCGGAAAATAGTCTTGAGCGCTTCTCTGGAGGCATCCGCTGCGGAAGCCTTTTCGTCTGCGGAAAAGCCGATGCTCTTGCTCTTTAACGAATTGCCGGCGTTGGACGTCATAATTATGATCGTGTTGGAAAAATCTACCACTCTGCCCTGGCTGTCTGTAAGCCGCCCGTCGTCAAGTATCTGCAGCAACATATTGAACACGTCCGGGTGTGCTTTTTCTATTTCATCCATCAGAATGACGGAATACGGACGCCTCCTGATCTTCTCGGTGAGCTGTCCCGCTTCGTCATATCCGACGTATCCCGGAGGTGATCCGATAAGTTTTGAAACGGTATGCTTTTCCATATACTCCGACATGTCGAGTCTTACGAGCGCCTCCTGCGTCCCGAACAGTTCGATCGCGAGCTGCCTCACAAGCTCCGTCTTTCCCACACCGGTAGGTCCTACAAGTATGAACGAGGCGGGTTTGGTGTGCTTTCTGAAGCCCGAGCGGTTCCTTCTGATCGCCCTGGATACAGCTTCTACGGCGCTGTCCTGCCCGAGTATATGCTGCTTAAGCCTTCCTTCGAGCTCCATAAGTCTCCTCGCCTCGTCCTCCGAAACAGTATGCACGGGAATACCCGTCCAGGTCTCTATGACTCCGGTTATGTCGTCGAACGTGACGTTGTTGTATTCGTGCTCCTTAAGTTCTTTCAGCTGCTCTTCGAGGAGGGCAAGTTTGTTCTTTCCTTCCGCTATATTCTTGAAGTTTTCGAGCTGTTCTTCCTCGGTCTTGCACTGCCTGCCTTCGAGCGATTCTATTTCAGCCGTGAGAGCTGCGATTTCTCCGCCGAGGGCGTCAATTTTACCGAGCGCGTCGTTTCTGAGGTTTGCCCGCGAAGCGGCCTCGTCGAGGACGTCAATTGCTTTATCGGGCAGATATCTGTCGGTGATATAGCGCTCGGCAAGCTTTGCCGCTTCCTCTATGAGGCTGTCGCTGATGCGCGTCTTATGGTATTCTTCATAATGCGTCTTTATTCCTTTAAGGATCTCGATAGTCTCAGAAACTGAGGGCTCGTTGACCATGACCGGCTGGAAACGGCGTTCGAGTGCGCTGTCTTTTTCGATGTATTTGCGGTACTCTTTAAGCGTCGTGGCGCCAATGACCTGTATCTCGCCTCTCGAAAGAGCGGGTTTAAGGATGTTCGCCGCGTTCATTGACCCCTCGGCCTCACTGGCGCCCATAATATTGTGGATCTCGTCGATGACAAGTATTACGTTTCCGGCGTTTTTGACCTCGTCGAGCAGTCCTTTCATACGTCCTTCGAACTGTCCTCTGAACTGCGTGCCTGCTACCATTGCGGTCAGGTCAAGCAGATATATGCGTTTGTCCAGCAGTTTTTCCGGGACCTGCCTGCGCGCGATCCTGAGTGCAAGCCCTTCTGCGATCGCTGTTTTTCCGACGCCTGCCTCTCCCACAAGTACCGGATTGTTCTTCTGGCGGCGGTTGATGATCTGTATGACGCGCTCTGTTTCTCTGTTCCTGCCTACTATGTTATCGATCTTCCCTTCCTCCGCCTTCCCGGTAAGGTCGGTGCCGTACATCGAAAGAAATTTGAATTTCTGCTGC
>JAGCTF010000164.1 GCA_017963755.1 Clostridia bacterium
GCCTGGCGGAGGGTTAACGGTAATATAACGGAAACCGGAAATTGGTTGACAAAACGAATGCAAAAGTAGTAGCATTTAATTGCCGGCAGGAAGAATAGCAGAAGAGTTGCAGAACACATTGTCGCCGATTATTGTAGTATAAAAGCTTGAGCCGGTAATCACAGTCCGAGGAGGAGCCGGCGTAATGAGTTCTGGAGTTAATACCATAAATGATGCGGAAACAAAAGATATTAAGATGAGGCTTGATGCCGCATGCAAGTTGTTTTTGAGCGATAAGTTTATTCTTGCCGAAATTCTTAAGGAATGTGTGCCGGAATACAGATCGTTCGACCGTGAAGAAATAGTTCCTTTTATTGAAGGGGATATAATAGTAAGTGCTCCCGGTATTGTTAGCGCTGGCGAGAGCATTCAAGGGCGGCGAACCGATAGTCAAAGTATTTCTGACGGGCAGATAGTATACGATATATTGTTCGATGCATTATTGCCGGGCAATAAAGGTCAGAAATACAAACTCATCATAAACGTCGAAGCGCAGAATGATATGACGCCAGGGTACGAACCGGTTTCACGGGCAATCTATTATTGCTCGCGACTGATTTCAGCTCAAAAGCATGTAGAGTTTTCTGGCTCGGAATATGAGAAGATACAGAAAGTATATTCAATATGGCTGTTTCTGTCACCTGCGCTGAAATGCCGCGATACAATAGTACTTTACGGGATCACACCACGGATTTTATATGGGTCATCAACCGATAGTATCGCAGCTGAAGCAGATTATGATCTGATAAGCATTGTAACGGTAGGACTGGGGTGCATGGACAGCAAGAATCCGATGATAAATCTGCTTTCTGCAGTTTTTGATGATAATTCATCAGGGGCTGAGAAGAAAGAAAAGCTTCTGGAGTATGGATTTATCAATGGGGATAGCGAAGAACAAAACAGGAGGATCATAGAGATGTGCAATTATTCTGATTTAATATGGAATAAAGGTCTCGAGCAGGGCCTCGAGCTTGGGCTTAAAGAGAATATTCGTACGCTTATGGAAACCGTTTCTTTTGATGAGGCGGCAAAACTGCTAAAACTCGGACCGGAGCAGACCGAAGCGCTCAGGAAAGAGCTTGTCCCGGTCGCAGCATACAAAACAAGGTGAAGGTCAGATGAAACGCTTCTTGAAAAACACAATTCCATTAATGCTGCTGCTTATTGCGGGCGCGGCAATGATATTGACCGCGTGCACAGCGAAGCCGGGGACCGTTGACGGCGGCGGGACGTTTAAACCGACCGGAAACCCGGGCGGAAGCGGAGGCGAAGAGATTATTGACCGTTTCGGCAATGCGGCCGAATGGGAGGCGAGGACGATGGAAGAATTGCTCGAGACAGGAGCATTGAAACAGCTTACTGCTGACGTGAAAGTTTATAACGCCATTGATCTCGGCGTTCCCGCAGACGGGCGGACAGACGCGTCTGAAGCGATATTGAACGCTGCGGAAGCGGTGATATCAAAAGGCGGAGGCATTTTGTATTTTCCTACGGGGCGGTACAAAGTGAATTCTGCGCTGAAATTTGACGGAAATGACGGAGCGTGGCTGTGCTTTGCGGGCGATCCGGACGGCAGCAGCGTGATATTCGTTAGCAACAGCGCGGATTCGGAAGACGCGGCACTCATTACCGTTGCCCGCGACAACACGCACTTTTCTTTTCTGACTTTTACGGAAAATGCCAGAACTTCAGCGACACTCAGCCTCGAGGCGCGCGGGTGTTCGTTGTACGGCTGCCGTTTCTCTAAAAATTCTACGCGCTGCGCAAAACCGTGCCTCGAGATCTCGGGTTCGTATAATACCGTGCGCCAGTGCGGGTTTGAGCACGCGAATACGGCTGTGCATCAGGTCGAATTCACGAAATATCCCGGGAGGGACGCCCACGGGAACGTTCTGTGTGATACGCATTTCGGAGGCTCATACACAAAATGCACGCTTGTTTCTTCGAATGACCCGGACGCCGCGCCAGAGGCGATATCGATCGTACGAAATCTTTATCTCATCCCGTCCGAGCCTATGATCGAAGTGCGTTCGGTCAACGGGCTGCTTATCGCGAACAATATGCTTGACGCCGCTTCGACCTCCGTTGGAATTGCCCCCGAAGGGTTCGGCGTATACAACGTCGAGATCCGGGACAATTACATGGGAGGCAGCAAAGGCGGCGTG
Organism: Clostridia bacterium; assembly: GCA_017963755.1. Lineage (GTDB taxonomy): Bacteria > Bacillota > Clostridia > UBA1212 > UBA1255 > UBA1255. Next base: position 2,205 of record JAGCTF010000164.1, read on the forward strand.
CGTATGACTGAGTCTGATGCAGCGGGAGCCGGAATTTCCGTTCACGATAATTATATCTGGGCGCCGGACAGTATAACGGTGTACGGACAAAATTACAGTGCGCTTACGATCCGCAGAAACTACTGCGTGCTTACGGGCGGCAATGCTTTGTTTATGCGTCTGTGTGTCGCGTCTGATATCGGAGAGAATCTGGTCGCTAATATCGGCGGAGCGAACCCGGAACTGGATATAATGAGTATTGATGCCGCGTCGCGCGTAGATACCAAAGGGTACGGTTCCGTGAATTTGCCCGGAGAAGAAGAGAAAACTGAGATAACGCCGAAAGATTGCCCGAACGTACCGCAAGCCCAAACCCCGGTTTTCGCAAAAATGCCGCCGGTCACAGGTGACGTTTCGCTTTTGACCGCTCCGAATAAATATTTTAACGTAAAAGATTACGGTGCTCTGGGCGACGGTAAGACAGACGATACGGAAGCCGTGAGTAAATGCGTGAAAGCGGCAAAAGCGGCGAGCGGTACGGCTTATTTCCCGGCGGGCACGTACGTCATTACCGAAACGGTCAAGGTATCGAAAGACGATTCAAAAATACTTACGTTTAAAGGCGACGGGGCCGGAAAGAGCAGGATAATCGGGGCCGAAAGCCTGAACGGGCACATTTTCGACATCGCGATGAAGTATAATTTTAATATGAAAGATCTCGGAATGGAGCATAAAGGGCAGGGAAGCTGCATTGACGCGCTGTACGTAAAAGCGTTCGACTGCACGTTTACTTCCGGAGAAGCGAACACGGCGCCTCTTATGCATTTCCACGGGTCAAACTGCTGGGCGGTCCGCTGCCGCTTTGACACCGCGAATCCGGAGAGTTACGGGCTTTGCTACACCAGGCTGCCGAACGAGATATCAATAAATGATTTTGTTATTGACAACGTCTTTTCCGGGCCGGGCAAGGGCGTGCTCGTCGGTAACGGGACGACGGTGGGAGACGGCCGCTGCGAGGGTCTTAAAGTGATGGGCAATACTTTCGGCAATACCGGGAAAACGCAGGTCGAGGTTTACGAAATATTGCATGTCAATATTGCGTATAACAAATTTGACGGTGCGGAAAATGCGATCTTCCTGTCGAATTTAGGGTACGGACCGGACGGCGTTTATATTGACCACAACGTGATCAGCACGCGCGGCGACGGCATTACTTCCGGCAAGGTGGATGGCGGCGGAGATTATATATCGATGATCGTTATCCACGACAATGACATTACCGCCGGAAGCGGTGTGAAGGTTTCCGAACCTGTGCCGTTTAATAAGAAGATGGTGGAGTAAGCAAATATACTTGCGGACAGAAAAA
>JAGCTF010000165.1 GCA_017963755.1 Clostridia bacterium
ACGCCGTAGTTGAATTCCGGACAGAGCGCGGTCGCTTTGCGCAGGTTGCTCCTGGCCTGAGAAACGGCGCCCGACTCGATCTCGCTGAGCGCAGAATTATAGAGGCCGCACGCCATACGCATGGCATCGGTCACGTTTTCCTTCTCTCTCAGTCCTGCAAGATCTACGGGCTTGAACTTAGCCGCTTCTTCTTTAAGCGAGCTCATGAATCGGCTCCTTTTTTAATGGCAAATGGCAAATTGCAAGTGGCAAATTGCGGTGGCTTGGTTTAATGGCAAATGGCGGTCATTCATCTATTCCGCAGCAATCCTTATATTTCTTGCCGCTCCCGCACGGGCAGGGATCGTTGCGCCCCACCTTGGCGGTCTTGCGGACAAACGTCACAGGCTTGCCCGGATTTGCCGGTCTGCCCTCTCCCTCTTCGCTCCTGCCCTGCTCGGCACTTCTGGCGGCGGCAATATGTTTCACGGCTCTTGACCGCTGCGCCTCTCCCTCGAAACCGGCCTTGCCCGGTCCGGCCACGCTCTTGCGCTCGAGCTTCACGTTGGGCCTGAGCTGCACGCTGAACATACGTCGCACCGCTTCGTCCTGAATGGTCTTGTTCATATCTTCGAACATCTGGAACGCCTGGAATTTGTATTCCACGATCGGGCTCTTCTGACCGTACGCCAGCAGCCCCACGCCGTATTTCATCTGATCTACCGCATCGATGTGCGTCATCCAGTTCTCGTCAACGCTGCGCAGAAGTATCACGCGCTCCGCTTCGCGCATGATCTCTTCACCAAGTTCGACCTCTTTCGCGTCGTAGCGTTTAATTGCGTCTTCGGTAAGTTCCTCGATCATCTCTTCGGGTTTCGTATGCCTTCCTGCCGCGCGGTACTTCTCTATTATGGCAGGCGAACCGATACCCACAAGATCAGCCTCAACAGATTCGAGATTCCAGTATTCAGGGTCAACGTCCTTGTTGCAGTACAGTTCGACCGTATCCCTGATGCGGCTCTTTATCATACCGTGGAAGCTGTCTTTCAGATTCTCGCCGTCAAGCACTTTCCGCCTCTGCGCGTATATGATCTCGCGCTGCTGGTTCATTACGTCGTCGTACTGAAGCACGTTTTTACGTGAATCGAAGTTCCTGCCTTCTACGCGCTTCTGAGCGGTCTCTATGGCGTTCGTAAGCAGTTTGTTCTCGATCGCGTAATCCTCTCCCACGCCGAGCGCGTCGATCATGCTCATCATTCGCTCTGAACCGAACAATCTCATAAGATCGTCTTCGAGGGCAATATAAAACCGCGACATACCGGGGTCTCCCTGACGTCCGGAACGGCCGCGCAGCTGGTTATCGATTCGCCTCGATTCGTGGCGCTCCGTACCCATAATAAACAGTCCGCCGGCGGCAACTACTTTCTCCCTGTCTGCCTTCGTGTCGACGTCGTGTTCGGCGACAAGTTCTCTGTAGTGCTCCCTGAGTTTCAGAACGTTTTCGTCAGACGTATCGGCGTAGCTGTCAGCCTGCGCGATCTGCTCCTCCGTATAACCTTCGCGGCGCAGATCCTGTTTAGCCATATACTCGCTGTTACCGCCGAGGACAATATCCGTACCGCGGCCTGCCATGTTCGTCGCTATCGTGACGGTGCCGTACTTGCCCGCCTGGGCAATTATTTCCGCCTCGCGCTCATGATTCTTCGCGTTCAATACGTTGTGCTTTATTCCGCTGCGCCCGAGCAGTTTGCTGAGGTGCTCCGACTTTTCGATCGATACAGTACCGATCAGTATCGGCTGCCCCTTCTCGTGTATCTCCTGCACGTCCTTAAGAAGCGCCTTATACTTACCGTTGACCGTCTTATAAACGCTGTCCGGATAGTCTATCCTTATGACCGGTTTGTTCGTCGGAACGACGATAACGTCGAGCGAATATATGTCGTTGAATTCCTGCTCCTCTGTCTGCGCCGTACCGGTCATTCCGGACAGTTTCTGATACATTCTGAAGAAGTTCTGGAAAGTGATCGTCGCCTGCGTCATGCTTTCCTTCTGGATCTTCACGTGCTCTTTCGCTTCGATCGCCTGGTGAAGGCCTTCGTTGTAGCGGCGTCCGAACATAAGGCGGCCGGTGAATTCGTCAACGATTATGATCTGATCGTCTTTTACTACGTAGTCGATATCGCGCTTCATTATGCCGTGCGCCTTCAGCGCCTGATTAATATGGTGCGATATCTCGGCATTTTCGGGATCGGACAGGTTTGCCAGGGCAAAATAACGCTCAGCTTTACCTACACCGATCGTTGTCAGCGTCGCCGTCCTCGCCTTTTCGTCTACGATATAATCCTCGGTAACGTCTTCCATCAGGTCCTTGCTGTCGGTTTCTTTGATGACGAGCGCCTTCAGGTCGGATACGAACGCATCGGCGCGCTCATAAAGCTCACTCGATTTATTGCCCGCGCCCGAAATAATCAGCGGCGTTCGCGCTTCATCGATAAGGATGCTGTCGACTTCGTCAACGATCGCGAAGTTCAGTTCGCGCTGCACGAGCTGCTGCTTGTATATGACCATATTGTCCCTAAGATAATCGAATCCGAGCTCGTTATTCGTGGCGTACGTGATATCGCAATTATATGCGGCGCGCCTCTCGTCCGGAGTGAGGTCGTGGACGATGCATCCGACGGTAAGTCCAAGGAACGTATATATTTTCCCCATCCACTCGCTGTCTCGCTTCGCAAGGTAGTCGTTTACGGTGACAAGGTGTACGCCTTTTCCCGTAAGTGCGTTCAGGTACGCGGGGAGCGTCGATACGAGCGTCTTTCCTTCACCCGTTTTCATCTCGGCGATCCTGCCCTGATGAAGCACGATACCGCCGAGCAGCTGCACGTCGTAATGCCTCTGTCCCAGCACGCGTTTCGCCGCCTCGCGCACGACCGCAAACGCTTCCGGAAGAATGTCGTCAAGTGTCTCTCCGCTGCCTAGCCTCTGCTTGAATATCCCGGTCATCGCCCTCAGTTCGGCATCCGTTTTTTTCTGCATCTCGGGCTCGAGCGCGTTTATTTCGTTTACGACGGGCTTTATCTGTTTTAACGCCCTGTCGCTGTACGTTCCGAATATTTTATCAAATAATCCCATTTCTAATTCCTCTTCTGATCCTAATCCTAATTATTGACGTTTCTCCAGCTCGTCCAGCGTAAGTGAATACGCGGGCAGGAAATGCTCTATAAAATAATCGAGTTCCGGAAGATCCATTGCCCTCATCGAATCCAGAACAGTCTGTCTCGCCTTGGTGAACTCCGCGTTTCCGGCTTTGCACTCTTCTACACATTTTATATATGCCGAAAGTCTGTCTGCCGCTTTTACCACCGTTTTATATTCAGGCGAGCTCTCGTCGAAAAACAGTATGTTCTTGTATACGGGCTTCAGTTTTTCCGGCAGCATTGAAAGCAGTTTTTCTTTCGACTGCGCTTCGATGTCGTGGTAATTATCGCGTATGACCGGGTTCGCGTACTTTATAGGTGTAGGCAGATCGCCGGTGATTATCTCGTCGCTGTCGTGGAACACGGCAAACAGGCAGGCTTTTTCGGGGTCAAGTTTTTTTGCCGGTTCATCCGCGTACATCTCGTTGCGGATCAGGCAGAGCGCGTGGGCAAGTATTGCCACCTCCAGACTGTGCTCCTGGATATTTTCTTTTTCGGTATTGCGCATAAGGCCCCAGCGCGTGATATATTTCATGCGGGCAATATAAGCGTAAAAATTGCCGCCCTCAAGCCCTTCGATCGTTCCGTCGGTTGATTTTTTGTTTTTTATTATGCTGCTCACCGGGTGTTGTCCTCCTTATTAAATACGGCTGTTAAGATCGTATATCTGGATATTGTCATTGTCGTAAACGAGCTTGTACGTGCTCTTCAAATATTCATCAATGAAGCTGCCTTTATCAAGATTTCCTCTCTCATATTCCGAGATATACGCATAGTCGAATCCGAATTCTTCCTTATATTTTTCAAAATCTTCAGGGTCGTTGAAGATCGAGTTGAGTGCGTTCTGTCTCTCCTGATATCCCACGTCGTGCGAGTACAGGAACGTTCCGGAACCCACGAAAATATTGCGGCCAGTAAGGCACGCTATCGCATTATTATGATTGTTATAGCAGATAAACATGGAGTCCGCGGGGGTATTGTCCTTAACGAACTCAGCCGCTCTTACGGCTTTTGCATCGTAAATACTGTACGACTGCGGGCGGAATCCGGAGTACATTTCGCGGCCCATCGTTAATATCGCTGCGTTCGAGGCGATTATGAGCAGGATCACCGCAATGACCTGCCTGCCTTTTATACCTTCGAGTTTTCTGTAGCAGTTCACGAGCAGATCCGCCACGATCAGCGTCGAAAACGCGTACCACATCAGGTAGAGTTTATTGTTATCGTACGCGAACGTCTGGAACTTTACGAATTCGGTGACAACGAATATCAGCAGCCCCGCGCTGTACATTGCCTTCAGCTTCTTAGACGCGCTGATGAAGGCGGGGACAAGCAGTATGAACACGATACCGACATTCTTGACCCAGAACCAGAGCCAGTTGTCCGATTCGTTATATGCGTTGAACGCGAAGCTGATGAAACTGTCGCCTCCGACGGCACCGAAGATCCAGATCTTGAGCTGCGGTATTGACAGCGCCAGCGCGGGCACGCCGAAGCAGAGCCAGGAGCGTATGATCTTCCACGAAAATTTGTCACGTATGCACGAGTATACGAGCCATGCGATCGCGGCAAGTCCCACCGTGAAATACGTGTACGTCTGTATCATCGGCGTAAGTCCGGCGAGTACGCCTGCGGCAATAAAGTGCCGTTCCTGTCTGTCTTCCTTCCCTTCGAATACAGATGCGTAAAGGAAGTAGAGGACAAGGAACAGTATCATCCATCCGAACAGTGTCGCACGCTGCGGGAGCATCATGTCAACGACGGTGTTGGTCCAGCATATATTCGTTGTCCCGCCCTGGCTGTTAACGTAGTTCGTGGGAGTGTGGTAATATTCAGTAAATATCTGCGTGAAATGTCCCGGATCCTTGCGGAGATTGTCCAGGAAATACACCGTGCCGAATCCGCCGTTAAGGAAGAACAGTACGAATGCCACCGAAGCTTTCGAATGAGATCTCAGGACTTTCTCGGCAAGGAACCAGAAGCCCATGAATACGAACAGGAACCCGAACACCATAGGAAGCACGTACGCCGCCCTGAGTCCGAGCCCGAAAAGATACAATGAAGAAGATACAGAGTCGCAGAGGAAATAGTAATCGAGCTGGTTTCCGGGGGCAATGCTGTATTCCGGCGGGAACGTTCCCTGCTCCTTGAGGCTGGTGATTATTCCGAGGTGGAAATTCATATCACCGTACGTACACTGGCCTGTGTAATACGTGCCGTTAACGTCGTAGAACGAGTGGTTAAGCAGGCAGATTATGCCGAACAGCATGAACGGAAGTATGAGCAGCATGAGCCGCCCGTCTTCCTGGACGAAACCGCCGGCAAATTTACCGAATAGTCTCGAGGCCCATTTTTTACCGGGAAGGAGGGTCGTTTTATCCACACGTGCGCGGTAAAAGTACAGCGCAAACGTTATCAGCAGCGTAAGCAGAAGTCCCAGGATATGCGAGATGCGTGTGAAGCCGAATATAAAAGAAAACGGTACGTTTGACCACATAAGAGAAACGATTCCCAGCACTCCGCCTGCCCAGATACGGACAAGCGGCCGTTTCTCCGGGATGAGATTTGCGGCCATCATCACGCCCAATATAAGGTATAGTATGAATATCAGAATTCCGAGCACGACAATGCCTCCGTTTTCATCTTACTTCTATCCTGAGCAGCGAAAGTCCGAGGAACACCGCGCCTCCCGCGTAGCACATAAGCGGAGCCATGAATCTGTAAGTAAGATACGAATCGTATTTGTGGCCGATAATTACGCTGATGAGCGTCAATATCAGGAAAAGTGCGGCAAACGCGGCGACAATGATCAGTATGTGTTTGCGGCGGATCTTCAGGAATGCCGTTTCGGTGAATATGCCGGCAATGCTGAGCGTGAGCCATATGAGAGCTCCGCCGATTATGAAGTCTATCGCGTACGCTATTATGAGTTCGACCTGCCTGAAGCTGTGATTCACGAATGATACGCCGTCAAGTCCGAACGCGTAGCACAATTTTTCTGAAAGTCCGAACAGCAGCCTGGAAGCCAGGAAGCCGAACGCTACAAGGTCAAGCAGCACTATGCCCAGTGTCAGGTACGTCCACATCTTTACCTGCCCTTCGTTCATTCCGAGAGGATGCTTGCTTTTACCTGCGCCTGAAAAATATGACCCGCTTCTGACCGAATTCCGGCCTGTGGGCGCCTCTTCGCGCTTCTTCTGTTCCCCGGCGGTCTCGCTTTTTTCAGCGCTTCCGGGCAATATAAAGTCTTTCAGTTTTTTTAGCCATTCTTTCATAATTTTGCTTGATCCTCCTGAAGGCCTTTGGGCACAAATGGAAGTATAACATAGCGCAGAGGGATTTTCAAGTGAGCGGGGACAACCGATAGCAAGTGGCAAGTGATAAGTGGCAAGTGGCAAGTTGCAAGTGGCAAGTGGCAAGTTGCAAGTTGCAAGTGGGCGAACCGAGTGATGGCACATTTAAGAGTTCAGAGTTAAGAGTTCCTTTTCTTGTTTTTCGGGGACGGTTCGGATATAATTGACGATTGAAAAGGATTGCCGGTTTTGTTTGGCGAAGGAGGATCATCACGATATGAAAAAACTTATACCGATAATATTGGGGCTGGCTGTATTATTGACCGCCACGGCCGGAACCGGAATCGTCCGGGCGGAGGATCAGTCGCTGGAAGTTTCCGTGATCGGCGGGAAGATGATCGTTACAGTCGGCGGGGATTTTGAAGACAAGGACTGGATAGGCATATATAAAGAAGGCGAGTCGGTCGATCCGAATAACGGCGGAATCGCATCGCTCGTGTGGTGGTACGTAAATGAGATGCCGGACACGGTGACGCTTCCCGATGACGCAAATGCGCTGAAGCACAACAGGCTGGGCGAATTTATTGCCGACGGAAATATCGTGCCGGGCACGTATACGGTGATGGCTCTGGCGAACGACGGATACGAACTGATAGATGACATTGACCCCGTGACCGTTAACGTTGAGGCGCCCGAAGCTGATTTGTCTGTCGATTATGACGCGAGTTCGTACGAGGGCATGGAGTTTCAGCAGATATACTGGAACGGGAACAAGTTAAACGATTACGCAGGCGGCGAGAGTCCGCTTTCGGCGCTTGGAAAGAGCCTCGATCCGGAGGGCAGATTCAGCTACGACGCGGGTTCGGGCATAAGCCTCGGTCTTGAAGGCTGGGTCGGTTTCGACCAGGAGATCGTCGCGTTCGGCTCTATCGTTAATGATGACGTGACCTGGAGCGACGCGTTTGACCTCGGTTCGGACAGCACGATAAAAGCTGAAGACAAAGGCGGAAGGTTCGCGAAACGGTTCAAAGTAGATATTGACGTCAGCCAATTAACGGGAGATTATACGGCAGGAGTTATTGCCGCCCTCGCGGACGGGACGATGGTCAAACTCAATTCCTCCGCCAGCCCCGAAAAAAATACTTTCATATCATTTACGTGTATACAACCTGCACCCGTCGAGACGGCTACGCCGGAGCCCACGGCTGAACCGACGCAGCTCCCGGCTACAGCAGAACCGACCGCAGCGCCTACGGATGCTCCCGCCACGGAAAACGGAGGGGCAACTTCTGATCATCAGGCTGCTACAGACGTTCATGATAACGGCGGCAATGATAATTCCGGTGACAATAACGAAGTTCCGGGCAAGAAGGGCCTTGGCACCGGCGCGATCATCGGCATCGTATGCGGAGCGGTCGTTTTAGCGGCGGCAATCATTGCGGGCGTTATTATTGCGAAGAAGAAAAAGTGAGGACGAATATATTGTAATTGACCGTATGTGAAAATATTATTGCGGGAGAAATTGATATGAAAAAAAGCAAAATAATATTGATAATAGCAGCGACGATAGCATTGGCGGCGGCATTGACAGCCTGCGGCGTAAAGGACAATAACGTAAAACCTGCACCGACGGATACTTCTGCAAGCTCACAGGCGGAAACGGCGTTGCCCACAGGAGAAGTCACATCGCCTTCCGCGACAGAAAGCACAGCGACCGAAACGATCGTCCCGACTCCTGCTGTCACTATGACTCCCGCCCCGACTGAAGCTCCGACGGAGATCCCGACGGAAGTCCCAACTGAGATCCCGACTGAGATCCCGACTGAAGTTCCGACGGAAGAGCCGACGGCCGCTCCGACCGAAACGCCTTTCGAGCGCCCGATGGTCAAATTTGACGACATGGACTACTCGCGTCCGGACGAACAGACGGTCATCAAACAGATCGACAAGATCAGAGAGATAATTGACGCGGGAAAAGAGACGACGGACAAAATTCTTGAGAGGCTGTCGCATTTTATGGGTACGGAGATCGCCGACTGGAACACGATGTACGCTATAACAAATATAAAATTCTCGATCGAGCCTCACAACGAAAAATGGGCGGGAGAGATGCAGTTTTTCGACGAAACAAATCCGAAGATCGAAAACAAATTTGACAGCCTGCTAGTGTCGTGCGCAAAGTCAAAATACAAAGAAGCGATAGAGACGCAGCTCCTCGGCGAAGGAATGCTTGACCCGTACGTGGACGGACCGCTGTATACCGAAAAGATGGCGGAACTGAAGCAGCGGGAGGCGGAACTGGTGACTGAATTTGAAGCTTTCGACTTCAACAGCGTCGTTTTCGATGCAGGCGGATATCACGGAACGATCGAAGAAATCATCCAGCAGCTTATCAGTTCGGGACATATGATCGATCGTTACGATATAGTTATGAACCAGATACAGAATGCCCTGATAGGAAAAATCGGCAGGATCCTTGTCGACCTCATTAAAGTACGCCACGCCATTGCCGCAGAAGCCGGGTACGACGATTACGAAGAGTATGCTTTCGCCGAAGAACTCGGGCGCGACTACTCCCCCGCCCAGGCCGCTGCGCTCGCGGAAGGCATACGCGATAAGCTTGCCCCTCTCGTCGGAAAGTTTACCGAATCGGGTCAGTTTATAGATGATTATATACAATATATTCAGAATCCGCCGATGGTCTCGTACGGCGAGATAATGGAATTCAGCGAAAAAGGCTTTGCGGACATCGACGCGTCATTTACGGAAGCGCTCGAGTATATGCAGGAGCTGGAACTTTGCTACCTCGGATATGACGAAGAGCAGGTCGGAGTGTCGTTCACAACGTTCATCCAGAATTACTTTGCCCCTTACATCGTTATCCAGGGCGACAACACTATTTCCGATATGCTTACGTTCATTCACGAATTCGGCCATTTTTATGACAATTACTACAATCTCGGGACAAATACGAATCTTGACGTCAGCGAAGTGCCTTCAACGGCGCTCGTATTCCTGTTTTCCCGCCACCTGGATAAGATCCAGGGCTTTAATACGCAGCAGCGTTATGCGTACGCTTCAGAGATGAAGATGGGTACGCTCGAGACGTTCATATCGCAGGCAATGTATTATCTGTTCGAGCATCGCGCCTACGCCCTTAGCGACGACGAACTGACCGTAAAGAATCTCAGCTCCATCGCCAGGAATCTGGGCAAGGAATTCGGCATCGAGGATTCAGGCTTCGAAAGCAGCTGGCCGCTTATAACGCATTATTATATGCAGCCTTTTTACGTAATAAGCTACGTGACGTCAAGTATGGTGTCGATCCAGATGTATGACAAAGAAGTTGCGGAGGCCGGAAGCGGGCTCGCCGTATATATGGATTTCGTGGGCAATTTCGATCCTTACGAACCGTTCCTCGAATGCGTTGACCGCGTCGGACTCAGATCGCCTTTTGCCGACGGCAGCGTCGATGCGCTCGTGACGTCAATAACAAAGATGCTCAGCTGACGTAGCGCGCCGCGGGCGTGCGTAAACGCTGCTGCTAAAGCCGCCGCAAGAGCTGCAGAAAAAGCGCCCGGACAATACTACAGGTCCTGCTTTTGGACCATCATGACAATGGCCTTAACGAAATCAAGCTGTTTCGGGGTCAGGCAGCGCAGCATCTCTGAGATCTGCACCCATTCGCCGCCCGAACGGCTTGTCCCGACAAGAAACTCGTCCGGAGTGGTATCGAGAGCTTTGGCGAGTTTCATAACGACCTCTACCGAAGGAATTGACGACGCGTTCTCGATGCTTGACAGATACTTGTAACCGATACCTGCCCTTTCTTCAACTTCTGCCTGTTTTAAACCAAGGTCCTTTCTCCTTCTGGCAATGCGCCTTCCTATCTCTTCATAATCAAGGTCCATCTACTCACCCCCACCCTATTAAGTATAAAAAAATGGAGGAAAAATCAAACCTGCCACAGGCGGAATTTTCCGCTTGACATATGAATTTTGCCTTTCTATAATAATTTCAGTGTTTTTCCCAGCTTAACAAAGGCCGCGAACAACGGCAGGAGGTCTATATGTATAAACGTTCAGGATCCAAACTCAAAACTATAGCTTCAGTATTTTTTGCGATTGGTACAATTATCTCGATTATCGGCGGAGCTCCTCTCGTAAATGCCGGAGTCCGTGCTGATTCTGTTTCAACAACAGTTACCGGCATTGCAATTATCGCTTTAGGTATATTGGTATCGTGGTTAGCGAATATTTTAATATACGCTTTTGGAGAATTAGTAGACAACAGTCAAAAGCTTGTGGAAATCAACGAACAACTGCTATATGAGCTGCGTGGAAGCACCATGGATCCAGCAGTGAATGACGGTCAGTTTGGTCTGCTTCAAAACTCACAGGACAATTATGGCGATTCAAACAGATCGGCCGTATCGCCATTATTTCAAAATGGCAATTGTATTATGTGCGGCAAAACGAATGTTCCAACCACTTATTGTACCTTAAAAGGCCAGAACGGGACCGTATCCCGTTTTCTATGTGTTGATTGTATAAAAAAATACAATGCAGTGCCCGCAGAACAATACTATAATTAATTTGGTCAGAAACTATAAGAAATATAAAAAATAACGCCGGAATTATGCCAAAACCGCAAAAACACCGGCGTTAATAATTTGGATGATAAAACTACTCGTTACCCGTTCCTAGTTCCTCGTTACTCGTTGCTAGTTCCCTCCAGCCTTATCTCCCCCACCAGTCCGGAGCGGGATATCGGCATAAACGCCGAAAACGGATCGCTGATCATATGTGCGGGGTTATTGACCACGTTCAAAGTCAGCCGGTGATTGCCCGGAGCAAAACCGGAAATGTCAAATGCGCAGTCACGTTCGAGTTTCGTGCCGAGATCGAAGCCGTCCAGCAGCGCAGTTACGATCTCTCCGACCTCGGTAATACGCAAAAGTCTGTCGTCTTCGGCGATATTGACCGTACCCTCGTAGCGGATGGTCCCGTGGAATTTTTCAAATCCGGGCTGTTCTGTGACGTCCTGCCCGGGGCGGAGATCCGCGGGCTGTGAGGTACCGTCAGGCGCGATGACCGTAACGGTTTCGCATATGAATCCTGCCGGGCGGCTCAGTCCGTCGCGGTAGTCATAAGCGCGTGCGGGGCGTTCATCCGTAACGATCAGGATCGCGCCGGCGGGAGGCAGCATCACTTCAAGCTCACGGCCGCACTGACGCGGAGTATAAA
>JAGCTF010000024.1 GCA_017963755.1 Clostridia bacterium
TAGTTCTCAGGCGTCGCGAGATAGCTTAGCTGTAACGTATCTCCTACGTATAACTCGCCTTTTGTGATGATCGGGTCAAGATGATTGACTTTAACGTGATCCGGATCCGGCGCAGGCGTGGCAGTGGGCTGCGGTGAAGGCGTAGTATCAGGGCCTCCTTGCACGAAGCAGAAAACGTACGACGGGAACAACATATCATAAGGACTGATACGTTCATCGTGAATTATAAGTGCCATATACCTTTTGCGTCCCGGATAATCTGTATTCGGCAGCAGCTGCTGAATATTTAAATCTCTGGATGCGTTACTATCAAATACCCTGTTCAGCTTGTTTGTATCCGTACCGTCTGTTCCCTGTTCTAATATCCAGTCAAATTCATATGAGAAAAGCATCGCTTCTCTCCATTCTTTTGAATACGGTTCAACGGTCCATGTGAAAGAAAACGGCACGTCGGTGTACACTATCGGAGCATTTTCTTTGATCTGCGACAGATCTTCGGGAAGGTTGTCAACAAAATACGTTACGCTTTCCGAATGTTTCGGGGTACGCAGTTCGCCTGCGTAATACGGATATATCTTACGCCCGTTCTGTATAATGCAGAAAGGTCTGTCAAGGATATTTGAAGGATCCGGAGTATTTGTTTCCGGTTCGGTAGGCGCGGGCAACGTCGCTATATCCGTCGGCGCGGGCGTGAATGTCGCATCAGGTATCTCTGTCGGCGCAGGCGTGAACGTCGCAGTAGGTATCTCTGTCGGCGCAGCCGTTCTGGTTTCCGGAAGGTCTGTGACGAATTCCGTAGAATCAGGAGTAGCTGTTGGTTCCGAAAGCTGATATGCAGTCGCAGATGGATCTGTGCTGCTCTTTTTATTGCGGCTCTGGACAACGACCACGACCGCCACAGTAACTACCGCGGCAATGATCACCAGCAGCGGGCCGAGGAAAGGAAAACGGTTTTTATTGTCCCGGACGCCCGATGACTTTGTTCCGGCTGCATTGACCGCAGCACCTGTCCCGCCGCCTGCAGCAGCTGCATCATATTCACTAAGCATTTTGTCCGGAAGCGCTTTAACATATTTGGCCAGTGATTCTTCGTTCATATCGAAACTCCCCTTTTTTTTAGAAACTCTGCCAATCCTTTTTTAGTGCGATGGATCGATGACAGCACGGTTCCTTCGGCTATTCCAAGTTCGGCAGCGAGTTCGCTCACCGAACGCTCGCGGTAGTACCGGCCGATGAATATCAGCCGCTTTTTTCTGTCAATTCCGCTTAAATACTCTTCGATCAGATCAACCGTTTCGTGCGATAAGACGTCACTTCCGGTATCGTCCGCAAGCTCTGCTACATCTTCCAGCGGCGCAATGTCTTCAGGGGGGATCCGTTTTTCGCGTCTGTCGGTTCTGTAGCGGTCAATTGCCTTGTTTCGCACTATGCTTTCGACGAACGCGGACAATTTATCCGGTGCCGCAGGGGGAATGCTGTTCCAGACCTTCAGAAATGCGTCGTTCACACATTCTTCTGCATCCGCTTCGTTCTTCAACACACCGAGTGCAACCGCGCGGCACCTTGACCCGTATTTGTGGTCAAGTTCCGTGATGGCCGTCTCATCGCGTCTGTCGAACAACATTATCAATTCTTTATCATTCATCACAAAGCTCCCCCTCACTTATATTGACGACAAAAATCTTCCACATATTCCCGCCCGAAATAAAAAAACAGCGCTCCGAAACAGAGCGCTGCTTTTTTAATCAATATCAGTGAGTTCCGAAATCAATTATTCAATGATCTTGGTAACGGAACCAGCACCAACGGTACGGCCGCCTTCACGGATAGCGAACTTCAGGCCTTCTTCCATAGCGATAGGAGTGATGAGCTCAACTTCCATCTCGATGTGGTCGCCGGGCATAACCATTTCGGTTCCCTCAGGAAGGGTGATAACGCCGGTAACGTCAGTCGTTCTGAAATAGAACTGAGGTCTGTAGTTGGTGAAGAAGGGCTTATGACGTCCGCCTTCGTTAGCGGTCAGAACGTAAACCTGGCCCTTGAAATGGGTGTGCGGATGAATGGAACCGGGCTTAACAATAACCTGGCCTCTTTCAACTTCTGTTCTCTGCACGCCGCGGAGGAGGAGACCTACGTTATCGCCGGCTTCTGCGCTGTCCATGGATTTACGGAACATTTCGATACCGGTAATAACGGTGGATTTCTTCTCTTCTTTAAGACCAACGATCTCAGCAGGATCATTAAGTTTAACGATACCTCTCTCAAGACGGCCGGTAGCAACGGTACCACGACCGGTGATCGTGAATACGTCTTCTACAGGAAGCAGGAAAGGAAGATCGGTAGGACGCTGAGGCGTAGGAATGTAGGTGTCAACGGCATCCATAAGCTCGTGAATGCAAGCGTACTCAGGAGCGTTAGGATCGGTGGACTCACTCTGAAGAGCAACAGCAGCAGATCCGCGGATGATCGGAATATCGTCTCCGGGGAAGTCGTACTTGCTGAGCAGCTCTCTGATTTCCATTTCGGAAAGGTCAAGGAGTTCCTCGTCGCCGGGCTTGATCAGGTCGCATTTGTTCATGAATACTACGATGTAGGGCACACCGACCTGGCGGGCAAGAAGGATATGCTCTCTCGTCTGAGCCTGCGGGCCGTCAGGACCGGAAACCAGAAGAATAGCGCCGTCCATCTGACCAGCACCGGTGATCATGTTTTTAACATAGTCAGCATGTCCGGGGCAGTCAACGTGAGCGTAGTGTCTGCTGGCAGTCTCATACTCAACGTGTGCGGTATTGATCGTGATACCTCTGGCCTTCTCTTCGGGCGCGTTATCGATCTGATCGTAAGCTTTAACTGTGATCTTATCGTTTCCCATAGCCAGAACTTTGGTGATAGCAGCCGTCAGTGTGGTCTTACCGTGGTCAACGTGACCGATGGTACCGATATTTACGTGAGGCTTTGTTCTTTCAAACTTTTGTTTTGCCATTTTGTTTTCCTCCTTAAAGAAATGACACTAAAAAGCGCGTATATAAATCATACACTATTTTTCTTCGCGACGCAAGCATTTTTTAGCCGCGGCGCATTATTTTGAGGCAGAATGTAAAAAGAATCTGTTTACATTGTCGCCCTGTTTTTGAGTACCGCATCCTGGACGTTCTTGGGAACCTCTTCGTAGTGGCTGGGTTCGAGAATAAACGTACCGCGGCCCTGAGTCATTGACCTCAGCGAAGTGGCATAACCGAACATTTCAGCCATCGGGCAGTACGCGGTTATGCGTTTCGTTCCGGCAACGTCTTCCATACCGTCTATGCGGCCTCTTCTGGAACTGACAGAGCCGATAACGTCGCCCAGGTATTCCTCGGGCACGGTGATGCTGACTTTCATAATGGGTTCGAGGAGGACCGGATCAGCCTTGCGGCAGGCATCTTTAATAGCCATCGATCCGGCGATCTTGAACGCCATTTCGGAAGAGTCAACTTCGTGATACGAACCGTCTACCAGCGTGACGCGGAGGTCAACGGTGGGATAGCCGCCGAGCACACCTGCCTGCATTGCCTCCTGGATACCCTGATCGATTGGGGCAATGTATTCCTTCGGTATCGCGCCGCCGACAATTTTGTTGACGAATTCGTATCCGGCGCCTCTTTCCAGCGGTTCGACGTCAATGACGCAGTGGCCGTATTGACCGCGGCCGCCCGACTGACGCACGAACTTGCTGTCCTGATGCACCGCCTTGCGGATGCCTTCCTTATACGCTACCTGAGGATTGCCCACGTTAGCCTCGACTTTGAATTCACGAAGCAGTCTGTCGACGATAATCTCAAGGTGAAGCTCGCCCATACCGGAGATGATGGTTTGTCCGGTATCTTTATCGGTATGTACGCGGAACGTGGGATCTTCTTCCGCCAGCTTCTGAAGCGCGATACCCATCTTTTCCTGACCGGCTTTGGTCTTCGGCTCCACCGCGATCGAAATAACGGGGTCCGGGAATTCCATCGTCTCAAGAATTACGGGATGGGTCTCTTCGCAAAGCGTATCGCCCGTAGTCGTGCATTTGAGTCCAACCGCCGCGGCGATCTCTCCGGTATAAACCTCGGTCACCTCTTCGCGATGGTTCGCGTGCATTCTCAGGATACGTCCGATGCGCTCCTTCTCACCTTTTGTAGCGTTATAAACGTAGGATCCCGCCGTCAGTTTTCCGGAGTAAACGCGGAAGAAGCAGAGCTTTCCGACGAACGGATCCGTGATGATTTTGAAAGCCAGAGCGGAGAACGGTTCGCTGTCACTCGGGTGACGGACTTCCTCTTCGCCGGTTTTCGGATGAACGCCTTTAATGGACGGTATGTCCGTCGGTGCGGGCATGTAGTCCACTATGGCGTCTAACAGCTGCTGAACGCCTTTATTGCGGTATGATGAACCGCAGCAGATCGGGATGATGCTTACTGAGATGGTTCCTTTACGGATAGCGGCCTTTATTTCGGGAACGGTAAGCTCGCCGCCTTCAAGGTACTTTTCCATAATGTTATCATCGATCTCCGCAAGCGCTTCGATCATCTTTCCGCGGTACTCTTCGGCAAGCTCTTTATAGTCGTCCGGGATCTCTGTCACGGAGACGATCGTTCCGAGCTCGTCTTCGTAGATATGAGCGTTCATTTCTACGAGGTCAATAATTCCGCGGAAATCGTTTTCCTTGCCGATCGGGAGCTGGATCGGAACCGCATTGGCTCCGAGGCGCGTGTGGATCATGTCAACGACGCGGTAAAAGTCCGCGCCCATGATGTCCATCTTATTTACGTAGCCCATTCTGGGTACGCCGTACTGGTCTGCCTGACGCCATACGGTCTCTGACTGAGGCTCTACGCCGCCTTTGGCACAGAACAGCGTGACACTGCCGTCAAGTACGCGCAGAGATCTTTCTACCTCGACAGTGAAATCCACGTGTCCGGGAGTGTCAATAATATTGAGCCTGGTGTCTTTCCAGAAAGCGGTCGTCGCCGCCGACGTGATCGTGATGCCACGCTCCTGCTCCTGTACCATATAGTCCATTGTCGCGGCGCCGTCGTGAACTTCGCCGAGCTTGTGTGTCTTTCCGGTATAGAAAAGAATACGCTCAGTCGTCGTGGTCTTGCCCGCGTCAATGTGCGCCATTATCCCGATATTACGTGTTTTTTCTAACGAGTAATCTCTTGCCATTTTTGCTTTTGTTCCTCGATCTGCTCTTTGACCCGCCTTCCGCCCCGTCCGTTCGGAGCCCGGCTTCCGGCGGTCAATTTAAATCTGATGTTCCGCAGCTGTCAAGCTATTAAGCTTTTGGCTGTTTTTTGTGTTTCCGCCCGGAAATTACCAGCGGTAGTGAGCAAACGCACGGTTAGCTTCAGCCATTCTGTGCATTTCTTCTTTTCTCTTGAAAGCGCCGCCTAAGCTGTTCAGGGCATCCATGATCTCCCCTGCGAGCCTGTCGGACATGGTTTTTTCACTTCTTTTGCGAGCGAATGTGACGATCCATCTCAGTCCGAGAGCCTGACGTCTTTCAGGGCGCACTTCCATGGGCACCTGGTACGTCGAACCGCCGACACGCCTTGCCTTAACTTCGAGCTGAGGCATAACGTTATTCAGCGCTTCTTTGAAGGCATCAAGGGCTTCCTTGCCCGTCTTTTCCTGAACCTTGGCAAAAGCATCGTAGCAGATCTTCTGTGCTACGCCTTTTTTACCGTCAAGCATGATGTTGTTGATCAGCTTGGTTACCACTACGTCGTGGTAGATCGGATCAGGCAATACCTCACGTTTTGCGATATAACCTTTTCTTGGCACTTGCTTTCCCTCCTTTTATGATAAATAATCATGGGTACTCTGCGGTATTTCACGCAGTCGTGCGCGTGTACTTTAGTTAATAGTCGGTTACGCTTCGTTTTAAACGCGGGTAATACGATCTATATTTCAGTACCCGGCACTGTCCGCGGGCCGTTTTTAACCTCGCGGAACGGGTCTGTTTTAACTGACAGATTACTTCTTGGAGCCTTTCGGCACCTTTGCGCCGTATTTGGATCTGCCCTGCATTCTGTTTGCAACACCGGCTGCATCGAGCGTACCGCGAATAATGTGGTAACGTACACCGGGCAGGTCTTTAACTCTTCCTCCGCGGATAAGGACTACGCTGTGCTCCTGAAGGTTATGGGCGATACCGGGAATATATGCGGTAACTTCCATTCCGTTGGTCAGACGTACTCTCGCGATCTTTCTCAGAGCGGAGTTGGGTTTCTTCGGGGTTGTGGTACGGACGACTGTGCAAACTCCGCGTTTTTGCGGGCTGCTCAGGTCAAGGCTGCGTTTGTGGAGAGTATTGATGCTCTTCTGCAGTGCGGGTGAAGTGGATTTCTTCGCCACCGTCTCACGGCCCTTATGAACCAGCTGGTTAAATGTAGGCATTCGTTTGTGCACCTCCTTGCTTTTTTGGTCAATTTTTCTGCTGTTTTCCGCATTTTTCGGCGAACAACAACAGCTCCTGCGCTTTTAAGCGCAAAAGCTTGAGAATTCTACACTAAAGCGGCGGTCGTTGTCAACAGTTTTTTTGCAACGGCTCTTTTCCTCTGAAAACACCGCCTGAAAATCAAAAGCTGAAATCTAGGCGGTGTTCTGCGCCCATTTTCCGCCGGAAGACGGCGCCCTCGCTCTGAAAACACCGCCTGAAAATTAAAAATCGAAATCCAGGCGGTGTTCTGCGCCAATATCCCGCCGGGAAGCGGCGCCCGGCTGGCACACAAAACCCTGATTCCCCGATTTGTGTGCCAAAGATGTGAGCCTCTGTCTTCAATTTCAGAAGATCAACGCACTTCGACGGAGCCGAGGCGGTAATAGCCGTCTTCGGTCTTAACGCTCTCTTTCAGCGCAAGCTCGATGGGCCTGCTGCCCTCGAACACGCCGAGCTCCGCGCAATACGTGCCGGGACTCAACTGCGGACGGAAGGAAACCGCTTCAACTGCCGGCTCGCCAGGCTGCCAGCGGCGGCAATCCACATCCAGCTCCTGAACGTAATTGCCCCCCGCTCCGGTGAGGCGCAATTTCACGCAGAATTTGCGGTACGAAACCGCAAAACCGCGGTTAACGACGTGAAGCTTGATGCGGTTGTTGACGCCCGCCATGAGCGGCGGAAGCTCGATGCCGTCGATAAAGAACCAGTAGCCCAGCCGGTTTGCCGCATACTCTGTAAGCCACGGCTCGCGTTTGAGCCAGGGGCGCGGATAACCGTGGAACCCCGCAAACGTGGCATGCGTACGCTGCATCGCATCCAGGAACGGATAACCGTTTTTGAAAACCTGCATTGCCACCGCCTGATAATGCTCAAATTCCAGCACGACGGGAGCGTTGGGCGAAAGCCGGTCGAACAGCCAGGGAGTACGCAAAGTGTTGTAACCGCAATTGTCCGCGTAACAGCGCACACAGACCGAGTCGTCGTCCAGCCCGAGCCCCAGCGCGGCGGCGTAATCGATCAGATCGAGATTCTCCTCTGCCCCGCGGCTCCAGCGGTGGTTGATGTGGTCGTCGTTAAGGATCACGAACTTGTCCGGAAAATTCTTCACGTGAAGGTCAATATGCTTCTTAATGACTTCGGCAGGATAAACAACGTCACTGCCGTTGCCCGTATGCCCCTCGCCCCACGTGCCGAAAGTTCCGACGTCAACAAGTTCCACACGCGGATCTGAGTTGAACTTTCTTCCGGCCTCTTCCATAAACCGCGCCAGTTTCTCCAGAAAGACGGGGTCGCCGTAGTCCGGCTCCAGCCGTCCGCCCGGGAGCGCATAGCACTTTGCCCCGGCCTTATAGACGTATTCCGGCGTAGCAAACGGTATCTCGCCGGAGCCCTCGTACGTCACCAGCCTCATACCGAAGCGATAATCGTACCGGCTCCACTCATCCATTATGCTGTCGATATACGACCAGTCGTACACGCCCTCTTCCTTCTCGATGTCTCCCCAGTCGAAGCGCAGATAGAGATGGTTCAGGCCCGGAAAATCCTCAAGATGGTCGGAGGGATCGTGGTCGCGGCGGTAATTAGGACGCGGGTAGCCGTTGTCAATATAATGCCAGTACCACCCTTTGTGCGGATTCCGCAGTATACGGCGGTCGTCGGCAATTGGCCTCAGATCCCTGTAAAACGGATTCCTGCCCGGTACGTCCCAGTTTCCTACTTCGATCGCATGTGCTGTGGCCGGTTCGGGGCAATTAACACAGTTGGGGTAATCAAACATTCCGGTCCCTCCGTTGCTTATCTTCAGTCTTTCTTTTTACGGACGACAACAACAACTGCTGCAACTGCAGCCAGTGCGGCTGCTGCGGCTAAAACGATGAGGACGATCGCAAGCGGGTTTGTCCCGGAACCGTTTTTCTTCGTATCGCCTGAATTGTTATTTTCGGAATTATTATCACCCGGATCTTCAGGCCCGGCGGCTTTCGCGTCAGACGTGAATACGAACGTGAAGCGGCCTCCGGGAGCAGCGTCGCCCTCGGTGTAAAGGGTCATAATATCGCCGTCGGTAAGGTTATTGTCGCACCACTTAAATCCGAACGTGAGCGGATCGGAGGTGTTGTCCAGACCAATAGCGGCGCGCGGCACGCTGACCTGCATCACTTTACCGTTTACGCTGAACGAAGCGTCGCCGGTCTTCTGCCAGTTCCAGCCGCCTGAGCTCTTCTCGACGGACATTGACGCGCCGGAAGGAGAAGTACGGTTAATGATGTACTCGAATTCCTCCCAGTCGGTCGAATCGGCCGTAGCGGCGCCGGTATCGAGCAGGAGCATCATCCAGTTCGGATCGGTCGAGGCGGTAATATCCTCGGCAGTCTCAATATAGAAATAAATATTGTCAGCATCGAACGAAACTTTCGCCGTCTTGAAGTCATTGCGGATAGCGTCGCCGGTGTACTTCACGCCCCACGTTTTAATGTTGCGCTCAAGAGTATTGCCGGTGTAATGATTATACGTAACGATCCCGGTGTCGTTCCACTGCTCGGCACCTGCGTTGATGTCAATAGTTTTCGCGGTTTCCTGGACGTTCAGCGGCGACACGCCCTTGAATCGGCGGATGTTATCGACCATCTGATAATAATAGTAGTCTTTCAGTGCGCCTTTGGAAGGCTCAACGTCTCTGGAGTTTTCGTCGTTAAACTGATCCGGGAAAGCATTCTTTACGCCGCCCCACTCTTCGAAGCGTCCCATGATCCACTCGTTCCAGCCGGTGATGAAAATGATCTCCGGATCCGCGGCGATCGCGTAGTCCCACTGTTCCTGGAAGTTAAGTCCGTAGAACGAAACGTTTTCAATATTTTTATCAACTTTCACGGTTTTGCCGCGATAATCGAAGCTGTAGCTGAAATCCGCGTTGCGCGTGTAGCTGCGGCCCATATTATGGTCGCCGTTCTGTGCGGAAAGCGCCATCTTCTGCCAGTCCGCATTCATACATACACCGACCGTTGTCATTTCGACCGTGCCGTCAGCGTTCTTATACAGAGCCTGCGGATTGATGTGCAGCCAGCCCCACGCGCTGTCGTCCTGGTCGCCCTCAAAGTATGAAGGCTCGCCGTTACGCCACGTAAAGAACTGAAGCAGCTCGGCATCGTACAGACTGCTTCTGGAGAATCCGTCGCTTCTGCACATAATGAGCGGCTTGCCTTCCCAGTAGAACCATTGATCCTGATAGTTACCGTCTCTGTATATCGCGTTGTAGACCTGCTTCACGGACGAAGGCGTGTTAGTGTCATTCCACCAGAACTGCATCATGAATCCGATCTTCGGAGTGCGTACGCCCTCTTCGCGGGCTTTTCCCCAGACCTTCAGCAGATTCAGGTACGCGTCTTCCCATGTAAGATCTCCGTTCGTGCAGTCGAAGAGTACGAAATCGACACCTGCGTCAGCCAGAAGTTCTCCGTGCTTGCGGAGTACGTAATCGTCTGCTTCGGTATAATAGCCGTAGATCGGTTCATTCCAGAAATATGAACCCGCGGTATTTTTTGCCCACAGCTTATGCTTGTAGTTGTGCAGCATATCAGGGTTTTCAAGAATAAGGTTGTTGATATTAATGGCCTTGCTCTGCATATTGCCCTTGTGCCACGTCCAGTAGAAAATACCGACTACTTTATTGTTCTTGGCTCCGACGTCTGCGTAACCCGGAAGCGTTCTGCCAAGTCCGTCTACGGCGGCCCATTGCGTCGGATCGATCCCAAGCTGCACTACTGCGGAATCAGCGGGATATTCGTAGTCCGGAGGAGCCTGATGGTAAGGATAATTTTTATTTGCCGAAACGGATTTGAAAGGATCGTCGCCGGCTGCCGCGAGCACGATGCTGCCCACGGGCGATACGTTAGCAGTGGTATTATAGTAGTTTTCGTAAACGACAACGCCGCTGTGCTTCTGTTTCGTGCATTTGATCGACAATTTGGCTTTTTTCGACGTCTCATCCTTGAATTTCAGTTCGATTACGTACTCGCCTGCGTCCTGCGAGGTCTCAAGGACAATTTCGTCGCCGTTCGACCAGTTGGAGAATTCTTTCTCCGCAACGACCGTACCTTTTACGCTGTCAATAACGTTCTGATCCCACTTGTACAGCTTCATTGTCGCAGTCTTATCGGTACCGCTCGTGTTCATCGTAAGGCTTACGGATCTGAACGCGGCTGCCACGTTGAACTGAACGGCCACACTTGCGTCAGGGCCGGTTGCCCCCGCGCTTCCTGTGCCGCTGCCTTTATTTAACGGATAGGTATCCTCCGCTGCGAGCACGGCCGTAGAAAAACCTCCGCGTCCCGTCACAGCGCTTACGATCCCCATGGCCCCGGCCATCAGGAGAGCCGCTAAAAATGCCGCGAAAAGGCGGAGCGAAACGGTTTTTAATGCGTTCTTTTTCATATTCTACCTTCTTTCACTATACGTTCTGTGTCTGAAGCGATAACAAGTTCTTCGTTGGTGGGGATCACGTACACGAGCACGCGCGAATCGGGGGCGGAAATACAGACGTTATCGCCCTGCTTTTTGGTACGTTCATTGACCTCGGGATCGAGTTTGATGCCGAGCCAGTCGAGGTCGCGGCAGGCTGCGGCGCGGATCTCGTCACGGTTCTCGCCTATGCCCGCGGTAAAGACGACAGCGTCGAGGCCGTTCATTGCCGCCGCGTACGAGCCGATAAATTTTTTGATCTGGTAAGTTAAAATATTGACGGCGAGCGCCGCGCGTTTATGCCCGGCTTTCACCGCTTCGCCGAGGTCGCGGCAGTCAGGGGACAATCCCGATACGCCTAGGAGTCCGCATTCTTTGTTCATGAAATTGCTCATCTCATCCGGCGTGAAGCCTTCTTTCGCCATGATGAACGGCACGATGGCGGGGTCAATTCCTCCGCACCTCGTCCCCATCTCGAGCCCGTCGAGCGGCGTGAAGCCCATGGACGTGTCGATTACTTTCCCATCCTTCACAGCGGAGATCGACGAACCGTTGCCCAGATGGCATGTAACGATTTTCGTGCCTTCGATGCGGCCGAGTATCTTGCACATTTCTCCCGATACGAATCTGTGGGAGGTCCCGTGCGCCCCGTAGCGCCTGATCTGGTATTCATGTGCCATTTCGTACGGGATCGGGTACGTGTATGCGTAGTCCGGCATTGTCTGGTGAAACGCGGTGTCAAATACGAGCACCTGGGGCGTTTCGGGCATCGCGGCGATACAGCCCCTGATACCCATCAGGTGTGCTCCGGTGTGCAGCGGGGCAAGGTCGCGGCAGAGTTCAAGTTTTGCGATGACTTCATCCGTGACGCGCACTGATTCGCTGAAATACGCACCGCCGTGGACTATGCGGTGGCCAACGGCTTCGATCTCGCTCATGTCGCTGATGCACCCGACTTCCGGATCCGTAAGTACGCGGATCAGAACTTTCGTTGCTTCGGTGTGGTCAACCATTTCGACCGTTTCTTTATAGTCCGGCCGCCCGCTCATCTTATGCGTGATCTCGCCGCCGATGCCTATGCGCTCACAGATTCCTTTGGCAAGCACTGAATTATCGGACGTGTCAAACAGCTGATATTTCAGCGATGAACTGCCCGCGTTTACAACAAGTACTTTCATAATCAAACCTCATTTGGCGTTTTTATTAAGGCTTTCGCCTGCTGAGGTCAATTATATCATATAGAGTATAAAAATGCGAATAGATAATATGAA
>JAGCTF010000166.1 GCA_017963755.1 Clostridia bacterium
ATAAAAGGGGTTGAGATCGACTGGGACGAAATCCCGCCCGACAGCTACCTCAGGTCAATAGCAGCGATACGCACGCTGAAGCAATTGACCCTCACGAGACCGGTCACGTTCTTTGTCGGAGAGAACGGCAGCGGCAAATCCACTTTGCTCGAAGCGATCGCAGTTGCCTGCGGCTTTAATCCGGAAGGCGGTACGCTCAATTACAATTTTGCGACGCGCGATTCACATTCCGGGCTGTGGAAAGCAGTCAGGCTGGTGCGCGGGGAGCGCAGGATGAGGAACAGCGGCGCGGGATTCTTTCTGCGCGCAGAAAGCTTTTATAACGTTGCCACAGCGGAAGAGAATTACGGACAGCTGGGCGGGAAACAGCTGCATCTGCACGAGCGCTCACACGGCGAAAGTTTCCTCGCGCTGGCGCAGGAAAAATTCAGGCCGGGCGGACTGTACCTGCTCGATGAGCCGGAAGCAGCGTTGTCGCCCCAGCGCCAGATGTCGTTTATGATCGAGGTCAATAACGTTGCCCGCGCCGGCGGTCAATTCATAATCGCCACGCATTCGCCGATCATGCTTGCCATCCCTGGGGCTGAGATCTTAAGCTTCGACGGGGAAGAGATCCGCCCGGTCAATTATGAGGATACGGGCTGCTACAGTATTATGGAGATGTTTATCAACCACCGCGAGCGGATGACCGGCATGCTGTTTGGCGGAGATTGAACCTGCTTATTCCTCATACTCCGACATCACCGACAGCACGCGGCAGCTCTCGAACATGCAGTTGAACCAGAAATTCTTTTCGGCGTCCGGCGTATTCATCCAGTGGGTGGGTATCTTTCCGTCCTCGTGCTGCACGACGGTCAACTGATCTGTGAGCGCACGGGCCTTCGCCAGATAAAGCTCACCGCAGCCGGCCTTATATAATTCAAGAAAACCGATGGCTATCGAGGCCGTTGAAGCGTCGATCGGCACGTACCAGCCGTATTGCTCGAGGCCGGCCGGGGTATGCCATAAAGACGTATCGTACGGTGCGCTGCCGTCAGGAGTGGCGTGGCGCCAGGGGTATGGGCGCTTCCAGACGACGAACTGATCTTCAGCAAAACGCATAAGCTCTTTGGCAAGCTCGAGCGAATCCGGGTCGTCGCGGCGGTACTGCGCCAGATACGTTGAAAGCGAGACCGGGGCGTAGTGGGTAAGATTCATATAATTCGTTGACAACGGACTGTCTTCGAATTGACCTTCCCAGTTGTAGCTCGAAAGCTGTGTCTTAAACGTGTAATCCACTGCGCCGTCGCACAACTTTTTCCAGCATTCGTCACCTGTGCGCTTGTAGAGTGCCATCAGGAACGGGACAACGACCTCGATCGGGGCTACGTAGTTCGGTGTGACCGGTTCGCCGGTCGCGCATGAGCGGACAAGGAACCAGCTGCCGTTTGTCTCGACGGTGTTGAGGAAGTATTGGCCGATCTTCAGCGCCTCATCATAATATTTCCGGTCGCCCGTCGCTTCTTCCAGAGCGAGATAAATAAGACCTGCGCGCGGGGGATAGATCATCATCATTGTGCCGTTGTGCGCGGTGGCGGCGTGCCAGTTCGGCGTGATAACGCCGTATTTTTCGGGATCGGGGCAGAAGTCAAGATAATACGTGGGAGGGAGATCAGCCAGAGGAACATCGCCCCGCGGAGTGATGCGAATGAGGTAATCGGCGGCATTGACCGCGACTTTCATCGCGTCTTCGGCGTCTTCCGGACAGATCTTTGCATAAGAAAGCATCGCTTCGACGAGCGCGCTTATCATTTTGCTGGGGTATGTATTCAGATCGTAGTAGGGATCAGGCTCGCCGTACTTAAGCCAGTGCTGTATGAATCCCTGCGACATGGCGTATCTGTACGCTTTTTTTGCGCTTTCGGCGTACGGGCAAACTGCCGGGGGCGTGTCTTCCGGGAACGGGGCAAGGCGGAAAAACGTTCTTGCGCCGACAATGGCGTAATCGCTGCCGTCCGGGTTCAGTGCCGTGACGGTGAGGCGGACAACACCTTCGGGCAGTTCTCTCCATATCGGTGTCAACAGCGCGCAGCAGTCGCCTGCTTCAAATGAATGTGTGTTTCCGTTTTCGTCGACTGCGTCGTAGCGGTAGCGGCCGCAGTCGCGTATTGCCGTGAAGTGGAATGCGGGGACGTACATGAATTCTGTCGATTCGACGTTCCAGAAGGGGCGTCCTCTTTTTATGCCGTAGCGTACGGTGGTTTCCGCGCTGCTGCATTCTTCAAATGCCAGTCTGGCAAGTTCTGCTCGTGTCATTTTGTATCTCCTTGTTTTTCTGTTATTCGGGCAGTGAGGTGTTTCTTGTGTGGTATGATACCATCCGGCGTTCTTTTTGGCAAGGGAAAAACGGCGCTGAAACGGGGGACAGAGACCGGCTGAAACGGGGGACAGAGACCCGTTTGCGCGAGTCAAAGCAGGGGCGCGCCGTGCGGTATTTCCGGAATATTACCGGTTATTACCAAAAAGCTGAACGGGGGACAGACACCCGTTCCACCCCCGTTCGGCTTTCGGAAATATTCGGAAATGCCGCGCACCGGGGCTTCCCGGGCTGCTGGCATATTATGGGGGGAAGCCCCGGACGGGTCTCTGTCCCCCGTTTCAGCGCCGCCTCAGTGCCTCTTTCGGAGGATAATGAACGCACCCGCCGCCGCAGCAGCAACGATCAAAGCGGCGGCCGCGATCGTCACGGGCAAAACCGGAAAAGTATTGCCCGGCTTCCGAACCTCCGGCTCGTCCGGAATATCGGTCACCTCGGGTTCGACGGGAAGATCGGGGATCTTGCCCGTAAGCACGTCGTAAGCCAGCAAAAGCGCCTCGCGGGCAGAATCGAGTTCAGACTGAGTTGCCTGATCGCCCTTCGAAATGACGCCGGAAGCGGCGCTGAGGGCGGCCTGAAAATTCCTGAAACGGCCGTTACGGAATGAATTGTCTGCATTCGACAAGGCAGAAAAATCACCGATCAACGAAAGCAGAGAAGAATCGTCCGCAGCCTGAGGAGGCAGCGCGGTCTCGCCATCGGCAAACAGCCGCAGCTCCGAGACCGTTTTCACCGATTTATTGCCCGCGCCGCCCATCAGAATGAGCTTGATGTAGCGGTATTGACCGGAAAGCGCCTCCGCTATGACGAATCTGTCGAGTTCCCCGGAACGGTACGCCTTAATATTGCCCACGGCGGCGTCAACAAGTATGTACCAGTCGGAGCCGTCAAGGCTTCCTTCGATCCGGTTCTTTGGAGGAACGGCCTCGCGCCCCATTACGACTTCGAGCCCGCGGACCTCCTTGCTCTCGTACATATCGAGAATGAACGTGTGCGTTGACTCGGGAGCGAAGGGCTTCCACTGGGTGTCGATATTGCCGTCGGTCAGATTTTTCAGCGTGTCGGAAAGCCTGCCCGTGGCAGAATAGATGCTGCCGCCGACGCACCTGACTCCGGGATGCTGGAGCACGCCGCCGAACGAAGTGTCCACCTTTTCCTCGCCGCCCAGGTAAGCCCCGGCCTCGACGACTGCCGCCCAGTTCCCGGTCACTGAATTGAACGTGGCGCGGATATATCTGTACGACTGCTCTTCGCCGAACACGATCCGCACGGTATTGTCGCCGCTCAGCAGGAGCTCTTTGCGGTTCTCGCAAAGCGTGTGCCACTTCGTGCCGTTCCGGCTTCCTTCGACCGTGATATCGACGGCGGAAGTGCCTGGATACATCTCGAACGACAACGTATCGAAGCTGACAACGTTATTCATTTCGAAGCTGATCCACTGCGGGAAGGTATTGTCAGACGCGCACCACCACGTATCGGTGCGGCCGTCAACAGCCATCGCAGCTCCGTCGCTCGTGCTGCTTGTTCCTGCCCGGGCTTTTGCCCCGAGCAACAGATTTTCGCGGTGCATTGTCTCATAGGAGCGAGGCGGTTCGGTCCTGTATTCGCCTATATTTTTTGTTGTCAGCAGGAACGCCCAGTCGCCGCTGTCGGGCTTTTCCGGAAGCTTGTAAGTGCCGTCTTTGGACTTGACTTCGCCCGCTTCGATGTATTTTCCGGTCTTCGGATCGAACCATCTCGCGGTGTATTTTGCGGATTTTTTAAGGCCTTTAAAGGTGCCGGTGCTGCGGTCCTTGTTGTAAAAATATGCGGCGTAGGTGTCCGCGGTCTCTGAAGAGGCGAGAACTTTATCTTCAGCTTCAAGGTCCGAATACGCCGGGTCGCTGAAGCGGGGGACAAGTTCGTAGAAGCGTGCTTTTTTGAAGAATTCCGCCATATATTTCATCTCGAACGAACCCGGTTTGTCGATGCCCATGTACCAGGGCTCGGAGCTGTATGAGCCAAGCCAGCCGGTGCTTCCTGCCGTTGACCAGCAGTTCGCCCATATGCCAGTAACGCCGTACGTGAAGCCGCAGCTGCCGCATAGATTTGCCTTCCACGCCGAAATACGCGACGCGTCGTAGCCGTTGAACCCTCCGCAGTATATGTCTTCATAGTTTGATTCTGTTTCGACGAACGGTTTTGGGGAGTCTATGAACGGGTCATTGTAATAGCCTTTGTACGTGTCTTTGCGCGGGATCGTGGGTCCGTGGCCGTTCTGGAGGGCAAAGAAATCGTGCCAGCTTTCGTTTCCGAGCGTCTGGGCGAAAACGTTTTTTGATTCCATCGGGTACATGTGGGCGCTCTGGGGGTGGCCGTATCCGTCTCCGGCGTCGGTGATGCGCGCCGAACGCAGCCACGCGCTGAACTGTTCTTCGCCGGTGATCTCCTGGGCGGTGATCCATACGACGGGGTAGGACGCGTACCTGGCGGTCAGGTAGCGGGAAACGGCATCGAGCTGTGCTTCTGTCATTGACTTCGGAGTGACCGTGTGTACGCCGAAGCCCAGGGCAATTACCATGCCGCGGGCGCTCAGGTGGTCAAACATTTTGTCGTATTTTTCCGTGAATACGGCCGGGTCGATCAGGTCGTATTTTTTCTTCCACATTGACGGTTCTTTCGTGACTCCGCGCTGTCCGCCGCCGTCCGATTCGCTGCTGTCAAAGTACGTCTGGTATACCGTGAAGCCTTTGTTTATTCTGTCGTTGAGTTCGTGGAGGAACTGATTTCCGCAGCGGCAGCCGGGGTAGTTGCAGCTGTTCATGGTGACGTAGTTCGGGGCCTGCCAGTTGGTGTCGCCGAGCCAGTAGAAGGGCGTGCCGTCGTCGTAGATGAAGTATCTGCCGTTTTCGGATATTTTCACGAATCCGTGCCGGTCGATCATGGAGTTTCCGGTGCTTTCGATGGCAATTATGCTGCCTTTTATGTTGTGGAGGTCCGGGTTTTCCGCGTCGGAGCAGGTTACGGTGTAGTTCCATTTTCCGGTGAGTGTGGGGGCAAAGCGTACGCGCCATTCGTTTTCGCCGTTCCAGAAGCCGTACAGGTGTATCGTCTTTCCGCTTTCATGTGTGAATTCGGCGTCAATTTGTACGTCGAGGTACGGGTTTTTGTATTGTTTTTGGCTGGCAAGAATTACGTCGCAGCGGCTCCAGATCTCGGCTGTCAATGTCTCTTTGTCTGTTTTTTCCGCCTGTCCGGTTGTGTTGTTTTCGTTTGCGGCGGCGCTTCCGATCAGCATCAGCATGAGCATCACTCCTGTTATAATTAGTAGTATGTGTGAGGGCTTTGATATTGATTTGTGCGGTCTGCTCTTGTTCATATTAAGTTGCTCCTTCTTTCGGGCTTAGGTGCCGGGGCGAAACGGTGGGCGGAACGGGGGACAGAGACCCGTTCGGGAGACGGAGACCCGCTTTCGCGAGGAGGCGCGATGCGGTATTTCCGGATATTTCCGGAATATTACCGGTTATTACCAAAAAACGGAACGATGCGGGACGGGGGACAGACCCCGGTTTCAACCCCGTTCCGTTTTCGGAAATATCCGGAAATATCGCGAACGGGGGCTTCCCGGGCGGCTAACATATTATGGGGGAAGGCCCCGGACGGGTCTCTGTCCCCCGTTTCATTATCAGAACGGGTCTCTGTCCCCCGCAGAACGGGTCTCTGTCCCCCGTTTCATCATTATCCGTATAAGTACGTCAGGCGGCCGAGCGGAGCAGCCTCGCCGTTCTTGTAAAAACTGAAAACGTCGCCAACGGAGTTGTTGTCGGCCCACTTAAATCCTAACGAAGCGCTCCCTGAGATGCCTAGCGAGGCCTTCGGAACGGCGATCATCATCAGATCGGAAGCCACGCGTATTGACGCCGTACCGCATTCAGAAACGCTGTAGGACGAAGAAGATGAAAGCCTGCCCACGGAAGTAGTACCATCAGAAGGAGCACGGAAATTGACAACGTAATTGAAACCGTTCCAGCCGGAATCCTGATCCGTCGAAATGTAGAGAGACATCCAGCCGCGGGAAGAAAAATCATTGTCCGCGGGATCAGTGATCGCCGAAGCGGTCTTCACGAAGAAGTAGACGTTGTCCGCATCCTCACAGACCTTCATCTCGGTAATGTCGTTGCGATTCGTATTGTCCGTCTTTTTCTCAAAAGTGGAATTACTGCGCTTCACGACTTCGCCCGAATAGTCGCGGTAGTAGGAAGCAACGTCGTTCCACTGCGCAAAACTGCCGGACACGTCGATAGTCTTCGTTGTCACGGGCGCCCTGCCGTACGTACCTTTATAACGGCGGATGAACGATATCATCTGCATATAGTAATTGTCGCCGTATCCGCCCTCCATCGGCTCAATATCACGGCTGCAGTTCGGATCGGCATTGTCAACGAACCTGATCGGCCTGCTGCTGTTTTCGACAGGCTGCCTCTGCGCGATCCACTCGTTCCAGCCGGTTATGAATATCATCTCCGGATCCTGATTGAGCGCCCACTCGAACTGCTCAGCGAAATTGTACCCGTACAGATACGCATTGGCGGCCTTATCGTTCTTACCGTTATGCCAGCTGCGCGTGCGGTCGTTGTACCCGTACCATGCGGTAAAGCTGAAAGTACACGTCGCGCTGTGCTGTGCGACCGAAACGTTAACGACCTCCTTGCGGCCGTTAAGCCCGTACACCGCCTTGCTAGTCAGAAGCCTGCTGAATTCCATCCACGGGAAGCCGTCGTCGTACCGCACGTCGTTCGGCCAGACACTGCGCTTAATACGGAAGAACGACTTGACCTCCTCGGACGTCGCGCTGTCGGAAGGATTTCCGACGATCATCGGCTTTCCGTCCCAGTAGTACCACAGGCTCGCGTACTCGGGCTTCGCCTTGTAGATCTCTTTGTAGATCGCGTTCATCGTGGCGCCGGAAGAGGAGTTCGTGTAAAAACAGACTTTCGGCACGTCGAAGCCCTGATCC
>JAGCTF010000167.1 GCA_017963755.1 Clostridia bacterium
ATTAACATTGCACGAAGCCGGATAGATGGCTAAGAATTTTGTTTGACCGAAATGCGAATTAAATGCAGGGAACGCATGAGACCCAAAATTCGTGCCATCATCCGGTTCGTGCCCCATTTTCTCGCTCATTTGACGGCGCCCTAAAGCGGCGCCCTTTTTGCAAATGGGACAAAACTCCGAGTTTGAGCAGATTTGTCCCATTTTCTCGCTCATTTGACGGCGCCCAGGTGCGGCGCCTGCGCCAAAATACTACCTCATTAACATTGCACGAAGCAGGATAGATGGCTAAGAATTTTGTTTGACCGAAATGCGAATTAAATGCAGGGAACGCATGAGACCCAAAATTCGTGCCATCATCCGGTTCGTGCCCCATTTCCACGCTCATTTGACGGCGCCCTGAAGCGGCGTCCTTTTTATAAATGGGACAAAACTCCGAGTTTGAGCAGTTTTTCACGGAAACGGAAACGGGAAAAGGGCCGATGAACCGCAACAACTTGATATAAAGGGTATAGAGTGATAAAATTAAAAATGCTGATGATACAGTGAATAAAGAGGAAGCAAAATGATAAAGAGAAACAACAAGCGCAGTATTGACGTTGCTCCGGCCCGCAGGGCTGTTCTGCGCTTGCGAAGGATATAATACAAAAAGGCAGCGGGCTGCTGATCGGAGTGATCATATTGACGACAATTTGCGGAACGATGCAGACTTCCTGCGTTAAAGAGCCTGAGACCGAAGTATATCTGATAGCGCCTAACGCGACCAGCCTGATGGAATGCTACATAATAAAAACAAAAGACGGGAAGCTGATAGTTATTGACGGCGGCTACGTTGGCCGCGAACGCGAAAAAGATCCGTACATAAAAGCGGCGCTCAGAGCCGTTGCCGGCAAGAAAAAAGGTGAGCTCGTGGAAGTCGAGGCGTGGTTCCTCTCGCACGCGCACAACGATCATATCAACGAACTTGCCCGGGTCATGCGAGAATACGTAGAATCGGATAAGATCAAGATCAACAATTTTTATTTTGACTTTCCGCCGTACAACACGCCGAAGTTTCCGTACAAGGACGGTGACTACGAGGATTATCTGGCGCTGCAGAAGGCTTTCACTAATTACGCAAACGTCCGGGGTATCGAGGTGCCGGAAGGAACGACGTATTACGATATGCTTAACGGAGCGTACGTAAATGCCGGTACGATCTCGAAAGGGCAGGATATAATAATAGACGAGGTCCGTTTCGAAATGCTGCAGACGTGGGATCTGACAGATATGAGCGACGTAAATTCAAGTTCGCTCGTATTCAGGATGGACATAGGAGATAAAACCGTGCTGTTTTTGCACGATCTCGGGATGCGCGGCGGAAACAGGCTGCTGAAAAAGTACGGTGACAAGCTGAAGAGCGACTTCGTTCATATGGCGCATCACGGTCAAAAAGGCGTTTCCGAGGAAGTATATCAGGCGATCAACGCAGACGTCCATCTGTGGGGGACAAGGTTAGACGTTTGGACCGATACGGAGAAATATAATACTGCAAATACCAGGATGTGGGTCAATGGCGGCGTGGATTTTGATAAGGCGGACGAGCACAATATCGTCACCTGCCTGTACGAAGCGTACCCGTCGGATCCGACGTCGATCAAGGCGTGGAAAAAAGTACTGCCGGTAATGAGGATCATCTGATTTGCCGGGCGAAGCGGAAAGGGTGGGAACAAAACATGAAAAGAATCATTGCCGCGCTGATGGCAATACTTGTATTGACAGCGCTTGCAGCATGCAAAAAAACAGAAACAAACACGGAACCCGGTATTGACGGCAGCGTCGATAAAAACTCGTTCCACTTTATTCCCGAACCGCAAAAACTCACTCCCGGGAAAAGATACATGGTCGTTGCCCCCACGGTAGGAGGAGGCGTGTTTGACAACGCGCAGAAAACGCTTTGCGATTTTACAAAACGGATCCACAATACGGAACTGACGCAGGTCGGTTCCGATGCCGCGATAACGTTTGAGAAAACAGAAGGGCTGAAAAAGGAAGCGTACCAGATAAAGGCTGCCGGAGGGAAACTGATCGTCATGGCAAGTGACGAAGCGGGGGCGCAGAATGCGGTCGCAACGATCGTCCAGATGGAAGAGGCAGCGGAAGGCGGCCTTAAGATCGCCGAATGCACCATAAACGATGAACCCGACTGCGAATTCCGGGCGGTAATGGTTGACCTCGCCAGAGCGTGGCACGAACCGCACTACATATACGAATATATTGACATGTGCCGCTTCTATAAGATCCGGTACCTCCAGCTCCACTTTACGGATTCACAGCTCTACACGCTTCCTTCAAAAGCGTTTCCGAAACTCTCTACTCCCGGGAGCAGTTACACTGAAGAGGAAATAAAAGGATTTATAGAATATGCGCGCCTGAGAGGAGTAAGCCTGATCCCGGAGATCGAAGCACCGGGGCATTGCGGCATATTCCAGGCGAAATATCCCGAAGTCTTCGGGTCGGACGGGATCATATGTCAGGGCTCGACGTCGCTTGAGGCAATGGAATCGATCTTTTCGGAGCTTTGTGAGCTGTTTGAAGGCTCGGAATACATCCACCTTGGAGGAGACGAGGCAAATATTGCCCTGTGGCTGAAGTGCAAAAAATGCCTTGCCACTTACCGGAGCGTCTATCCCGACTTCGACAGCAGGACGGACAGCGAAAAGCTTGCGATAATGTACTCGGGTTATATCAACAGGATCTCTGACGTTGTGTTCAGGCACGGAATGAAGCCGATCGTCTGGGAGGGTTTCCCCGAGGAGGCGAACCAGTACGTGTCAAAAGACATCCTCGTTTACAGCTGGGAAAATTATTACCAGACCACGCCGTCGCTCCTGAAGGCGGGGTTCAACATCGTCAATGCCTCATGGGCGCCTATGTATATCGTCACTCCTGCCGCGTACTGGACCCCGCAGGAGATATACGAGTGGAGCATATACAGGTGGAAAGCGGTCCATCCGCAGTCGCCGTATAACCAGACGCCGCTCGTGATCGATCCGGATCCGCACGTTAAGGGAGGCATGCTGCTCGCATGGGGCGATCACATAGCCACAACGTATAAAAAGATCGACAAAGGTATACAGGCGGAGCAGAAGCTGATCGAAGAACGCGTGCCGTTCCTCGCGTACAACACGTGGAATCTGAAGGCAGGCCACCCGGGATACGAAGATTTTTATGACCAGACGGTCCTGCCGGTGAAAACGCTGTATGAAAAACTCGTAAAGACGCGTTCAAATTATAATCTGGCGCTCAATGCATCCGTCTTTACGTATCTTAATGATTGTTACGAGGAATACGGGAACGCCGTGGCCAATCTTACCGACGGCAACCGTTCTACTCAGTTCTGTTCGACGCTGCTTACGGAATATAACGACGAAACGTTTGATTGGATCAGGGTGGATCTCGGGACGCCGAAGGAGGTCAATCGGGTGGCGCTGTTCCCGGTGTTTGACAGCAATCTTGGCCGGTACTACATGTTCCCGAAAGATTACGAGATACAATTGTCCGCTGACGGCGTAGAGTGGAAGACGGTCGCAAAAGTGACGGACTATACTTGTGATACGGACAAAGTTGTCCACGATTTCGATACGGAAACGGCCAGATACGTCCGCCTTTACGTGACGCGCGTTGACAAGAGCGTTCACGATACGCCGCTGTGGTTCGTGTACCTGAAAGAATTTGAAGTGAGCTATATCGATTAGCACACTGTTTGTGATTGACAATTTTCTCCAAAGAGTGTAAAAGTAGAAGCAGTTGATGGCGTCAACGGGAAAGACGGAACGGGTATTACTGCGGTCCGAATCGTTGACGGCAATCTCTTTGTAACACTTTCCGACGGGCGTGAGATCAATGCCGGAAAGGTTCAGTCGGAATCTCAGACGATCCGAAGCGCCGGCGAAGTCAAATCTTACTACTTCAACACGGCGAGCAACGAAATTTCCCGCGTTGTCATCAACGAAAAAGAATTGCCCTCTGACACTTACATTCTTGAATCCTGCGGAGACGGAACGTTGATCACCATAAACGAGAACGTCATACCGTATAAGGGCGGCGATATCAAAGTTGAAACTTCCGGCGGAACGGAGATCGTAAAAGCGTCTGCCAGCAATAACGGCGGCGTGCCGTGGTGGATAATATACGTGCTTATAGGCTGGAACGCGCTGCTGACTGCAGGGGTGGTCGCCCTCGCACTCTCGAGAAAGAATGCTTCAGGGAAGAAAGCGACTGAGAAAGAAGAGTTCGCGGAGTAACGTAACCCTATAAAGAGGCGCATAAGGTCTTTGCAGAAAGTTGAAGCGGCTGTAAATAATCATAGCCAACCATAAAGGAAAAGAGCTCGG
>JAGCTF010000168.1 GCA_017963755.1 Clostridia bacterium
AGACAGCGACAACTCCGAACTCTGAACTCTGAACTCTTAACCCTTAACTCTTAACTCCCTAAACTTCATTTGAACTTCTGCGAAGCCGAGTGAATGGCTAAGAATTTTGTTTATTTGTTGTGGCCATGGCATCCATTACCTTCTTCGGTCACGCACGAAGCCGGATAGATGACTAAGAATTTTGTTTGACCGAAATGCGAACCGATCCTGGGGTTCGCATGAGACCCAAAATTCGTGTCATCATCCGGTTCGTGCTTTCACCGAAATGCGAACCGATTCCGGGGTTCGCATGAGACCCAAAATTCGTGCTATCATTCGGTTCGCCTCTCAACTCTTAACTCTTAACTCTTAACTCTCTTCCCTCATCACTTCATCAATTGCCGCCCACAGTTCATCGATGCCTGTGCGGTCGAGCGCGGAAACCGGATAAAAGCTTTCGGTGGAACCAGCGCCGAGCGAAGCGGATATTGCCCGCACGCGCTCCTTGCACTTCATTCTGGAGAGTTTGTCGCATTTGGTAAGAACGACGGCGTGCGCAAGGCCGGATTCGCGGATCCAATTATACATCACGATATCGTCTTCGCTCGGGTCGTGGCGCACGTCGAGCAGCAGGATGACCATATAAAGCTGCGGCCGCACGTTAAGGTACTGCTCTATCACCTTGCCCCAGAGCGATTTCTGATCCTTCGAAACCGCAGCGTAGCCGTAGCCCGGAAGATCCACGAACATCAGCTCGTCGTCAATATTATAAAAATTTATCTGCCTGGTCATTCCCTGCGTGCTGCCGCTGTAAGCGAGCCTTTTGCGCCCGACGAGCGCATTGATCAGCGAAGATTTTCCGGCGTTGGAACGGCCTGCGAATGCGATCTCAAGCATACCGGTAACGGGATACTGTTCCGGCTTCACAGCGGATATCACAAAGCGCGGATTTTTAACAAGCATATCAGCGCCCTCCTTCGGCGGCGAAATGATCGCTCAGATTTTTCAGGAAAGTTCTGCGGTGGATCGGACTTATGCCAAGCTCCCTGATCGCGGCATAATGAGCAGCGGTGCCGTAGCCCTTGTGCGCCGCAAAGCCGTATCCGGGATACTGTTTATCGTATTCCTCCATAAGGCGGTCACGCGTGACTTTCGCAAGGATCGAGGCAGCTCCTATGGTGACCGAGAGCGCGTCGCCGTGCGTGATCGAAAGCTGCGGTATCTCTATTTTGGGCACGTGAACGTGATCGACAAGTATCGTCTCAGGTTTTATCGCTCCTGAGCGGTCTGACGCGTCTTTTAAGGCATTTTCGACGGCCCGGCGCATAGCGAGGTACGTAGCGTTTAAAATGTTCATACGGTCAATTTCCACGCTGTCTGCGAGGCCTACGCCCCAGCCGAGCGACATCTCTTTTATTGTTTCAAAAAGTGCATCGCGTTTTTTCGGGGTCAATTTTTTAGAGTCGTCCGCTTCCGGGAACGGGCCTTCAGCTCTGAAAATAACGCATCCCGCCGCTACGGGCCCCGCAAGAGGTCCTCTGCCCGCTTCGTCAAGTCCAGCGATGATCTTTATGCCCTTTTCCGCAAGCCCGCGCTCATATTTAGTAAGCTCAAAAAAGTGTTCTTCTGTCATAAAGAAACAGCCTCCCCCGCACCTTCAGGAATAACGGTCCCGGATACAGGCCGGTCAAGCGATATCCTTCCGAGCTTTCCGCCGCGAAAATCGTCGAGCACCATTGCGCACGCGCGGTCAATATCCGCCACGCCGCCCTTTCTAATGCAGCCTTTCTTTATTGCCGCCGCCTCGAGCGCGGGGAAACCCACCGTCCCGATGCGCGAAAGAACGACGTTGTCAGGATCCGCGTCTTCGGCGGAAAGCAGTTTTTCTTCGTCGATACTATATTTTTCGGCAAGGACTCCGGGGTAATTGTCCAGAATATACAGCAGCAGAAATGAGGCGATCTCGGCGCGGTCAAGTATGTCGTCTTTTATTGAGCCGATGCTCGCGAGGCAGTATCCGGTGCGCTGGTCGTCAAATTTCGGCCATAAAAGTCCGGGAGTGTCGAGCAGTACTATGCTCTCGTCTACTCTTAACCATTGTTCGCCGCGCGTAACTCCCGGCCTGTCGCCCGTAACGGCGGAGGCTCTTCCGCAAAGTTTGTTGATAAACGTGGACTTTCCGACGTTGGGAATTCCGACGACCATCGTTTTTACCGTGTATTGACGCATCCCGCGCTCTTTTTTGCGAAAGAGTTTTTCGCTCATCAGTTCGAGCACCGCCGCTTTCACGGCTTTAACGTCAGACCCGGTTTTGGAGTCGGAGCTGATAAGTCTGATGCCCCGAGATCTGAATTCTTTAATGAAGGCCTCGGTAACGGCGGGATCGGCGAGATCTGATTTATTGGCGACAACGACGCGCGGCTTGTTTTTAAGGATGCGGGCGATCTCGGGATTTTCGGAAGAAGAAATTGCCCGTGCGTCAAGCAGTTCGACGACGGCGTCCACTTTGGACAGATTTTCGGTCAAAAGCCGTCTCGCCTTCGCCATATGCCCGGGAAACCACTGGATATTGACCTGGTTCCCTTTTTCATTGTCTCCGTTCATACTTACCTCGCTTCTATTATTTCGGACAGCGGATCGGAAGCCGGATTCCCGCCGTCATTGCCCGGTCCCTGACCGTCGCCCTCCTGAGGCTGTGTCCCGTCCGTACCGGGCTGTTCTTCGCCTGTGACCGGCTGATCCTCACCTGTAGCGGGCTGCTCTCCTGGTACAAGAGGTACGTACGTTCCGTTTCGGATTGCTTCCATGATATCGAGCGGCGAATAGTCGAGCACGGGATTACCGTCGAGGTAGATCGTTTCGAGCGCGGGCATATTTATCACTTCGTTTATCAGCCAGATATAATTATCGCGCACGTCAAGTGTGGCAAGTTTCGGGGCTTTTTCCGCTCCCGAAAGGCTGAATATGGTGTTCGCGCGTACGATCAGCGTCGTAAGTGATTCCATTCCGCTAAGATCAGGAAAAGCGCGCAGTGCGTTGTACGTTGCGTCAACGTATTCAAGTTTCGCCAGTCCCGCGATCGCCTCAAGCGAAGGGACCATGCCGTTCGACATATAAAGCGTTTTAAGCTCGGTAAGGTTCGCAAGTGCACTTATATCCGAAATACCTGCCTCGTTGCTGTCCGCGTCTATCCTGAAACTGTTGCTGATATTGAGATATTCGAGCGAAACGCAGCCCTCCAGCCCGGAAAGATCGGTAAGCCTGTTGGTCTGAATATCGAGGCGTTTCAGAGTTTTCAATGAGCCGAGCGCGGAAACGTCCGTTATGAGATTGTTGGATGCGTCCAGTATTTCTAGCATCGGGAGCGTTCCCGCAGGAGAAATATCCAGCCCTTTTTCGCGGTCTCCGGTCATAACGGTGAAGTTTTTGGCAATATTAAGCGTTCTCAGATTTTTAAGAGAAGTGAGGGGCGTGAAATCGGCGATCCTGTTGCCCATGAGGTCAAGTTCTTCGAGTGACGTGAAATATGATATTTCGCGTATACTGACGATCCCGCTTACGCGCGCCGTAAAGCTTTTTATTTCTGCAAGATCAGCGGGATAGATGCTTCCGATGTTCCTGCCTATCGCCTCCCGCACCGCGTTTTCGAAATTGATGTCGGTGAAAGTTATAGGGACTTCGGTCTGAGGCGTGGGGCTGGGCACGGAAGTCACGAGCGAGACAGGCTCTTCCGTGGGCGGTGCCGTAAATACGTTGTTGATCGTCACAGGCGGAAGCTCAGGGTCGTTGTTAACGCGGCATCCGGATAAAAGCGAAGTCAATGCAAGCGCCGATACTGCGCATGCAATAACTGTCCTGATCATTACTGATCTTAATTTACGCCTCATTTTTCACTCCTTTCCGGCCGCACGCCGCCTGCTATGCAATATCGACAGGAACGACCTGCCCGAAATTGCCCGCTTCCCTGCTTTTTCCGTCAGACCAGACGCAGAGCTTCCCTTCCGAAACGAAAAGGACGTTGTCAATAAGGCTGTCGAATATGATGGTGGATTCGACGGATGAAGATATACGCTTAAAATATCCGGAATCGGCGAGGTCAAGTGATATGCCTCCGTATCCGTAACTGCGCAGTAGCAGATATTTATCGACGTTCGCGCCGTAAAGTCTTATCTGCTCGTTCATGTTATATTGCTCCACAGCGTTTCCGTTGCCTATCAGTGCGATCATGTCGGATTCGGGGAGCGTAAAGAGTACGAACGGTTTTTCCAGATATTTGTATATGTTTGACGATATTTCAGATATCAGGACCGGTTTCAGGCCGGTGCTGTAAATGTTTACGCGGTAAAGCGCGCCTTCTGCCAGCTGATAATACAGGTAGTTGGTTTCGGAATCATACAGACTGCGCTGAATGCCTTCGACGTATATCAGTTTTTCGACTTTGCCTTTACCGTCAGCGCGGTATATCCTCTCACCGTTCTCTTCGGGCACGGTGTATATGATCAGGCCGTGATCGGAAGCGGCGTATATGACACGCTTTATCTCTTCTGCGACAGTTTTTACGGAATTGCCGTTAAAGTACATGAGCGAACCGTATGAACCGGAAGTGTTTTCGGAATAGATGTATGAAATTGCCGCGTTTGAATTGAATTTTCTCTGATTCGTGGGATTTTCGTATATCGTTGCCTGCTTCGTCGCGCCCACGGGACTGCCGCCCGAAACCTCGGATACGACGCCGCCTTTATTGTCAAGTATCAGAAGAGACTGGCCTCTGCGGCAGTAGATAAATTTGTCTTTTGCCGAAAAGCCGTAAGGCTGGTAGTAAGAGATGTTTTCGGCGACTGCGCGTTCAGCGCCGCCGGAAGTGTAGAGCGTAAGCGTGGCAGTGCCCGCTTCCTGGTCGATACCGGTCAGGAACAGGACTCCAGCGTTTCCGGTCACGTAATAATTATCCGGAACGGTTTCGGAAGGGGCGGCAAGCTCCGTCACCTGCTTCCCTTTAATGACCTTGAGCGAATTGTCCGTGCCGGCAATGACCGTCAGCGTTCTGTCGCCTGTCATTGAAAACTGCTTTACGCCGGATGCCAGAGGTCTGCGGCGTTCTGCGGAAATGTCGTACTCATAAAGTTCATTGTCGCGGATGTAAAGCACGCTGCCGGTTCCTGTGACGTGTACGGCGTCGCTTACCGTATCATCGATAGGCAGTGCAGTTTTATCGCTTCCGCCAAGTACGTAGAGGCCGCTTTTTTCGTCGGTAAAAACGAAAGGATACATAAAACTGCGGCCGAGGCCGTTGTCCCCGTCGCTTCTGACGCGCGGGTTCCTTTTCGGCAGCAGTGTGAATATGCAGATCACTATAACGGCAACGATCAGCATTGCCGCGAAGAAGCGCACGTATCCCTTTATATCGCGTTTAACGAATATGCCTTTTTTCTCTTTCTGCGGAGCGGGAGTTTCAGGATCCGGCTGCGGCAATTCTTTATCCGTCATTGTTACTCGCCCTTTCTGTCGGGTTTGAAGTCGCCTGTTATCATAGAAAGATCGTACGGAGTAGCCTGGTAAACGTAATAATTCAGCCAGTTCGCGTAGAGCAGATATGCGTGGCTGCGCCATTGATGGAAAGGCTTTTTGGCCGGGTCGTCGTCCGGAAAATAATTTTCAGGGACGGCTATTTCGAGCCCTTTTTCCACGTCACGCAGATATTCGAGTTTCAGGGTGTCTCTGTCGTATTCGAGGTGCCCCGTCATAAATATCTGCCGCCTGTCGTGAGATGCGCAGACGCAGAGTCCGGCGATGTCGGACAGGGCCAGCACGTCAAGTTCAGGAACTTTCAGCACGTCGTTCAGATCGGTGCCGGTGTAGCGTGAATGCGGCACGTAGAATATGTCGTCGAAGCCTCTTAAAAGTCTCGTTCTTTTATTCAGCACGTAATGCGGAAATACGCCGAACAGTTTTTTTCCGAGGTCGATCTTCGGCACTCCGTAGTGATAGTACATTCCGGCCTGCGCTCCCCAGCAGATATGAAGCGTGGTCGTTACGTGTTCTTTCGACCATTTCATCACGCGGCAGAGTTCGGGCCAGTATTTTACGTCTTCAAAGGCAAGGTTCTCCACCGGGGCGCCGGTTATGATCAGGCCGTCGAAATTTTCATTGCTGACGTCGTCAAACGTCTTGTAGAAGGCGTGCATATGGTCG
Organism: Clostridia bacterium; assembly: GCA_017963755.1. Taxonomy (GTDB): domain Bacteria; phylum Bacillota; class Clostridia; order UBA1212; family UBA1255; genus UBA1255. The sequence continues at coordinate 6,172 of JAGCTF010000168.1, forward strand.
GCGGGTGCGTTTTTGGATTCGTACGTTCCGGGGTGGAGAAGTGTTATGTCTATCTGTAGAGGCGTGTTGGAGAGCATGCGCATCAACTGCGTTTCGGTGACGATCTTGGTAGGCATAAGGTTCATTATGGCGATCTTCAGGGGACGTATGTCCTGACGGAAAGCCATATCTTCGTCCATTACGAAAACGTGTTCTTTTCTGAGCGTTTCTCTCGCCGGCAGATTTCCGGGTATTTTTATCGGCATCTAACAATTCCTCTTTTTCAGCCCGTTTCGGGGGCAATTTCGTTCGCGGAGCTTCGTGGCGCATTGACCGCGCCCGGCTTCCGGAACTCGTTTGATTTTATCATTTATGCGCCATTAAATCAAGGATGGCGAAAAGATTGTCGGCAATCACTGCGGGTGAGATAAACATGCCTCCGTAGTTTCCTGTGGCGCTGTTATGTGTGTCCGGGAAGCAGCCGTCGAACACGCCTTTTGCGTATTCGTCGTACGTTTCGGGTATATTGTGCGGCATCCATTTTTCTTTTGTGTGGTCGATCATCCATCTCGCGGCGGCGAGCGTTATCCCCTGCCTGAATCTCAGCCAGTCTATTTCGGGATCGAGCTCGGACCAGTTTATTCCGTTGGACGTTGACTGCGCGAAGACAGCGAGCACCTCCCATTGTACGTGATCGCGCACCCAGTTCGCAAAATACCAGTCGCTCGAGCAGAGGCACGGTTTCGTGTTGTAGAGCATTGGCATATCTGCCGGTTCCCAGAGGTGCGTGAACGGGAGCAGCGTTCTTATCCAGTATACTGCTTTTTGCTTGTATTTTTCTTCGCCAGTGAATCTGTACGCGTTCATGCAGGCGACTGCGGCGTGTCCCGCTGCGAGCAGATTGGCGGCGTGGAGCGGTGTCTCCCAGAAGTCTCCGCCTTCCGGACGTATGCAGCCATCACAGGAATCAACGGCTTTTAATGCGAGTCTGCCTATCCGCTGTGCTTCTGCTTCGAATCCGGCTGTTTTTCTCAGTTCTGAGGCGATTCCAAGCAAAGAGATCGCAGGGAGCATGTTCATGTCGAGTGCGGTGTCTTCGGCGAGGCCCATAGGTTCGGCGAATATGCGGGCAACGGCGAAATCGTCTTTTAAGTAATGCCTGCCGTTTGGCTCGAAACGGAACGTGCCGTCAATGCGCTGGTCTTTGAGGATGTTGTCTGCGCGCTCGACCATACGGCGTGCTTTTTCCGCTAAAGCGCCATTGTCCCCCGCGACCTGTGCGTGACTGTTTTTGTTCGCGTTTTTCTCGTCGCAAATCCGTATTTTTTCAAGGAGACCGGGGGTCTCTTCATTGTCCGGAAACGCCTGGGTAAAGCGCCTCACGCAGTAGGGTACGCCGAATGAATATGCGTTGCGCTGCGGATAACCGAATCCTTTTTCGCCGTCCCACAGATTCGTGTTGAAGTGGTGCGCTATTTTTTTCAAAATATCTTTATATGTCTCCGGATCGTCCATTCCTGGCAGCTCGGGAAGACCATTTCGCTTAACGTATTGCGCGATCGCATCGGAAGAATTGCCCTTGCACACGAATATTACGGCGTCCATCCTGAACTGTTCATACAGATGTACCTCCATAGGTGGCTCGGCGTATATCTGATTTTCGTCCTTGAGCCCTTCCGCCTGAGGGAGCATGAGCCCCATCAGAGAGTTGTCGTCGCGGTCAATGAAATTCGGCACTGCGAATACAGGCTGCGGGCAATGTATCTTGTAGTTGAACCATCTTGAAGCCCATTTGCCCGGATCCCAGCATAGCGCGATCGCGTCGCCTTCGTGCGACACGGCCATACAAGGGATAGATACTTTATTGACGAACGGCGCATATTTTTCGGACCACGGGTACCTGAACCAGTCGTTTCCGCTCGACCATTCCCTGCCGGTGACCCAGTCGATTCCCGGAAAGATCGCGTCTGTTTTCTCCGTGCCGAAAGAATCACATCCGACTTTGAGCCAAGGCCCTCTGAGATAGCGGAGATACATATTTTCATTTGCCTTAACGCGCATACTGTACTTTAGTTCAGGGGAGTTTTTGGAAAGGGATACTGTTACAGTTCCTTCAAGTACAGGCCGGGTAAAGGGATAATGCATCCACGGAGCGAACGAAGTGCCGTCGAGCAGCGATTGGACGACCGTCGATCTTACTTCGAAAAGTATGTCAATACTCTCTTCGCTCTCTTTCAGGGTGTACGTTTCCGCTTCCAGGCGCATAGGTATCTCCTGATCGCGCACGAGAACTTCTCCCAGATGGTCAAGTACGGCGAGCAGTTTTCCGTCCGTATTATAGATTTCGCAAAAGCCCCAGCCGCTGAGTCTTTTAAACCACACAAGTTTCACAAAACCGTTTTCCAGCTCGAAATGCTCTCCCCCGTAGCTGGCCTTCCTGTAACGCGGCATAACTGTATTATCCATATTTAAACTCTCCTCTTTCATTTTCGCATAAAAAATGGAACCTGCATTTCGCAGGTTCCATTATAATCATTCTACTCAAACAGAGCAAGTGGAATCAACTTATCAGCTGATGGTCTTCCATTTCTCGTTTGCTCTCTGCTCAAGAGCTGCCATACCGTCGACAAGGCTTGCCTGGCCGTTCAGAGCTCTCGTAAGAGCGGTAGTCAGGTTTGCAGACGAGAAGATGTCAGCGATCTCGGGAGGAAGCAGGCAGTTGAACTGACCTACGGTAGCGTAGTCTTCAGCTTTGTAAACGCAAGCGTCCCAGTTCTTATCGCTCCACTCGTCGTTCGGATGCTTCCAGAAGTCATCATCCTTAAGGGATGCAAGCAGCGGAACAGAACCACCGGTCTGGCCGTTGAACGCTCTCTGGCCTTCCTGAGTATAGAAGTAAAGGGCAAATGCTGCGGCAGCGTTAGGATTGCTGGTGCGGTTGAATACGCCCCATCCGGAAGAACCTGCGCCAAATGCGGGATGTTCGAAGAGCGGGAGGTTGATAAGATCCCAGTTTACAGCTTTCTGATCATAAACTTTAGCTTCAGAGTTGATGGTAGGATAAACAAGATATTTGAAAACAGATTCCTTACCGCCGAAGTCGCCGCCGATCATAAGGTTGATGTAACCCTGCTGGCAAGCGTCAAGAGCTTCCTGGATCGCTTTCAGAGTATCACCGGAAGTGATATCGATCTTCTTGTCTTTAAGGCTGAACCATTTGCCTCGTCCCTCGTAAGCTTCAAGGAAAGGAATGAACTGAGGAGCATAAGGCATGTTCAGAGTAGCGCCGTAGTAATCATCGTCGGTGATCTCTTCGCAGAGCTGAAGGAACTCATGCCAGGTCCATTCAGGGATAACGCGAGAAGTAAGAGATTTGGAAGAAATAGCATCTGCGTTATAGATGAACAGCAGCTGGTTAAAGTCGCGGGCAATATAATACAGGTGATTATTGATCATACCGGCATCATAAATACCGCTGAAAACGTCGCCGCGGTCAATGTTAAGTACTTCCATATAGTACTCAAGCGGCATCAGAGCGTGCTGCGTAACAGCATAGTTATACGCGCTGACTTCTGCAAAGTAGAAAACGTCGCCAATGTCACCGCTGGAAATACGGGTGTTGGGATCGCTTGCAGAGTAGTCTCTCTGTACGGTTACTTTCGGATACTGCTTCTGGAATGCTTCAATAAAAGCATTTGCAGCCTGCTTATTATCCTCGGTGGAGCCGCCGGAGTAAGAGAACTTTATGCTTCCTTTAACTTCCAGTTCCTGGCCTTCGGGAGGAGCGGTAACGATACCGGTCTGCTCGGGAGCTTTATTACAACCCACGAGAGCGATAACACCGACAACTGCCAGAATGAGCGCGAGAACTTTTATCGTGATTTTTTTCATCGGATCTACCTCCATATTTTTATATTGATATAATATCACTTTTCAAAATTTTGTCAATAGTCAATTGTATTTTTCTCCGGGCATGCCGCGGAAATTGTCAGTACGATCGACTATTTATGCCGTTACTACCGTTACTTCCAGTTCGCATTGACGTTGTCCTGGATCTTTTGAAGCAGATCATCCATGGAAACGTTGTCAACGTCTGCTGCGTGCGCGGAGATCGCCTCGCCCACACTGTCGCCGAGTTCAAGCGCGGCGTCGATCAGCATATGGGCGGGAAGTGTTGCCGGATAGTCGTATTTGTTATAAAGCGAGAAGACCGAGGTGTTCTTTCCGGCTACAGGGTATTCTCTCCAGAAGCGCCTGCTGTTCGCTGACATCAGAGCGGGAACACGGAAGCCTGTCGTTCCGGCCAGAGCTACAGCTGCCTCAGGGACAAGTGCATAGAGCGCAAGCTGAACTCTGATCTCATCTTCCATCAGTATATCACTTTCCGAATAATCTTCAGGATCGTAATCTCTCACTCTTACTGCCAGGCCGATCGTTTTTACTCCGATATTGAAGTAGTAGGGATCTTTCAGGTCTTCGTCTGCCTTGAACCTCGGGAAATGTGCAAATTCCCAGGAGAATTCGGCGTCGCGAAGTGCTTCCTGCCAGTTTTGAAGATCGGCGTGTGAAATAACGGCGATGCCGATATTTTTAAGCTCTTCGCCTTTCATTTCGGCGGGAGTTTTATCATAAACGTATCCCGCAGCCAGGAATTCTTCGCTGAACATTTTTAATCCGGCAGAGACTTTGGGATCTGTAAGATTCAGCGTCGTTGCACCCGTTTTAGGATCGATCGTTTTAAAAAGGTCTCCTCCTCCGCCGAGAGCGAAAGCACCCCAGACAGAAAAGTCCGTGTAATCGAGAGCGATCGGTTTTTCGATTCCGGCTTCTCTGATAGCTTTTACACATTCAAGAACGTCATCCCAGGTCCATTTGTCAGACGGAACAGTGAGCCCTGCCTTCTCGAATACGTCGAGATTAACGAGGACCGCTTTGTTCTCATATTCTGTAGGGATCATATAAAGGCGGTTTTCGTAGAGCGCGTCTTTATAAGCAGCATCGAACAGATCGGAGTCAGGATAGAGTTTTCTGAAGTTTCCGCTGGTATATTCTACAAGTCCGGTGAGGTACGGAGAAAGGTCCATCACGTATCCTTTTTCAACGTATTTTGCAAGGCGGTCCGAGTCTACCAGGAACACGTCTCCGATGCTTCCGTCCTCTACTCTCTGATCAAGAGTGGCGAAATACTCTTCATACGAAAGCTCGTTGTCGTTGTTGATCTCAACGCCCGGATACTGCATAACATATTCCTGAATGAACATAAATGCTGAAGTATCGTTCTGGGCGGTCCTGTACGTAGATAGCGTGACTATTCCGCCTAATTCCTTTGGTGAAGGTTTGGGCGTGCGGTACACGTCGGGACCGGAATCCTCTTCATCGCTTTTTTTCTTACCGCAGGCCGCGAACATTGAGACAAGGAGAGCCAGCGCTAAAAAGAGACATATATTTCTAACGATTCTGCTTTTCATTTTATGTTCTCCCCTCCCTTACTCGATAACACCGATACGCTCGATACCGGCGGCAAGTTTCTTCTGTCCGACTATGAATACGATAAGGACAGGAAGCAGGACGAGCAGACAGCCGGCAAACAGTGTCGGTTCTGTCATGGCTCTGCTTATCGGGCTGTCGCCTGCGCTGTCGCCTACAAGATCCGCGAAGTACTGTCTGATATTCTGCAGCTTCGGCTGGAGCGTCATCATCTTGTCCTTGTACATATACATCGGAGCTTCGTAGTTGTCGTTCCAGTGCCATACGAAAGAGAATATGAATACGATCGCGATAGCAGAACGGACGAGCGGAAGCATTATCTGCAGGAATACGCGGAACGGTCCGGCGCCGTCGATCCTCGCGGCATCGTCCATTGCGTCAGGTATTCTCTGGAAGAAGTACATATAGATGAGCGCGAACAGACCGCCTCTGATTCCGAGACCGAACAACGTAGGAAGCAGGACCGGCATGAACGTGTTGATCATTCCAAGCTTGGACCAGATTCCGTATGTGGCGATGATCATCGTCTGCGGCGGAATAAGCAGCGCAAGAATGACCGTCAGGAATACGATATTTCTTCCTTTGAATTTGAAGCGACCGAGCGCATAGCCTATGATAGCGCACGAGACTGACTGAAGTATGGCGCTTCCAAACGACGTTATACACGTGTTAAGGAACGACGACATAAATACTTTTTCGCCGGTCTCGCCTTTAAACATACCGAAGTACGCAAGGCCCTTGAACGCATCGGAATAGTTCTTCCAGTAAATACTTGTCGGTATCCATTTGACCGTCGGATCCATATAATCCTGGAAGCTCATCATCGACGTCGTGAAGATGTAGATGAACGGCAGCAGGAACAGATACGCGAGCTCTATCAGCACAAAATAGAGGAAAATACGGCCGATGACAAATTTGATCTTCTTTTTTGCCCTGTATCCGAGGTTCTTATATCTGTCAATAAGGCCGCGGATCTTGTCGGCAATTTTACCAAAAAACTTCTTCATCGTAACCACCTCTTTGTAAGCAGAATAAAGATTAGAATTACGAGCAGCGTAGCCAGCATGTACATCCAGCTGAGTGCCGCGGCAACGCCGTATTTGTTACCGGCGCTGTTCAGCTGACTCAGCAGGCTCATTACCGGGTTCCGGGCGTCAACGAAAGTATCCACCAGTGCGTATATCGCATTCAGAATTACGACTGGTGAAATGTACGGGAGCGTTACGTGCCAGAATGATTCCCAGGCGGTAGCGCCGTCAAGTTCAACGACCTCGTAAAGGATTGCCGGAACGCTCTGCAGGGCAGCAAGGAATATCAGTATCTCAACGCTGCTGGCCCACATTATCGAGCCTATCTGCGATATTATCTCAGTGCCGAATATCCGGTAGACGAAACTGAATGTCGTTGACGACGTCAGCGTCGAGAACACGCTCAGCGAGCCTACTTCGTCGCTGAACAGATACGACATTATGACGCCGGCAAGGATTACGGGAATGAAGAAGATGACGCGGAATATTGTCCTTCCCGGAAACTCCTGCTTGAGCAGTACCGCCACGAACAGCGCGAACGCTACGACGACGGGCACTTTATAAAGCGACGACAGGAACGATTCGAAAACGACTTCGCCGTATGCCGGTTCCTTTACGACTTCGACGTAGTTATCGAAACCTACAAACGGGCTGCCTCCTTCGAATCCGAACGGGTCGGTCAGCTTCGTCTCAAAGAAGCTTGTCCTGATGGAAAGGAACAGGGGCAATATCATCAGAAGCACAAATCCCACGATCCACGGAAGCGAGAAAGCCCAGCCCTCCAGACCGCGACGGCGTTCGAACGAGCCGAACGTGATCGTGTTCTTATGGGCAAGCTGCTTCTTATATTTAACGGGTTTCTTTGCCAATTTGAAATCCCCCTCTCTTAAGCGTTAACTACGAGATAACTCATAGAATTCACGGAACTGCCGTCAGGCAGCCTGTATCCGCTGTCGGTGTAGTTCACATAAACTTTTGCCCCTCCCTCGTACTCGGTGCAGAACACTTCGACGTACGGAGCAACTCTGTAATGATTTACGATCTTCTGAGTCGAGAAAGGTTTGACGGCTTCATTGACCGCTTTATATGAACTGATTATTTCGTCTTTAAGAAGTGAGAACTGTCCTTTGTAAAGGAACCTGTAGTTCGTATACATAAGGAGGTTGATCTCGTTCTCGGTAACTTCATAAGAAACGTTTGCGCCGTACTCGATCGCTTTAAGGAGCGAATATGTAGGACGGTCCTGGGAGTTCAGCGGAGACGTGTAATACTCTACGAGTCCGTGGTAAACGATCTGAATAAACGGAACCTGTTCGTCGAAAATGATCCTCGAAGATTTGTCGACCGGTATCCCGTCGATCGTATCGGCAAAAGCGACAGCATATTCATTTCCGTAATAAACAGATACGTGCTCGAATTTCTCCTGATATTGCTTCAGCCATTTTACGTAATAGTCGCGAGACTGAGTTCTCGTTAGAGCATTCTTTTCGTTGTAGTCGGTATAAAGCGTATCGCCGAGCTGCTGGAGCACTACTTCAGACGTGCCGTACTTCTGCAGGTTTTTGATCTGCTTGTTGATCAGACTGCTGTTGAAGTATTTCGGGCTCATGTAGTATCCTTCGTTTCTGAGACGCCCGGAAGTCGTATTCGAGAAGTAGTTCAGGTAGAACGTGTTTGGCTTCTTAACGACTGAATTTCGAAGCGTTGCGCCGCTCGCCGGGTTTCCGTATATGTACAGAAGGTTATTGTCGAGCGCGAGCGTAAGATCTTTCTCTTTAGCCCATTTATTGAGCGACTTGAGTCCGTTCTTTCCGCCGAAATCCGAATCGACTTTGTTCTTCTTTGTAGCATTCCAGAAGTAACCGTGATCCATCCAGCCGAGCAGCGTCAGGCGGAGATCGGTCACGCCTGCTTCTTCAAGTTCGTTGCCTATCTTCTTTACGTCGCTGAATGTTGTGAGGACTTTCATCTGGTGAAGTATTCCGCCGGAGATCGTCTCGTCGCCCATGAAGAAGCGGATGTTCATCGGAGATTCGCTCTTAGTAAGCGCCGCTTTTTCAACGCCCCAGAGTTTCTTCCATTTGTCCATAACAAGGTCTTTCGTCTTCAGCGCCACGTCCACGTAAGTGAAAGCGGATTCATTGTTCTCATCCGGAACAAAACCGGGTTTCGAATCAAAGTAGAGGCGCTGTTCGGCGTCGCAGATCTGCTGATCTTTAATGACCATGTCGTACTGCTGGCCGCCTTTAGTAAGCTGCTGGCGGTAGAAATAGCGGTACGTGAATTCGAAATAGATCGAATAGAACGGCAGGCTCTTTACACCGGGGTTACCGATCTTGAGTTCGGCGTTCGTCTCGCCTGTTTCGATAAACGACGTGATCATGTAATCTTTATCGACGATCCCGTAAACGCCCATCGTAAGTTTTTCGTTACTGTAATCGGGAGAATCGAGAATGTCGAACGTGGGGTCGATACCGTATATCTTCTTCGAATATTCGTTGTAGTTGGATACGCGGGCAACGTCGAAATACGTGAGCGCTCCGGAGCCGTCAGGCGTCACGAAGTATCCCGTCTCGCCGTCACGGTGTGCGCCTAAATAAGGCAGTACCGAAAGAGCGCAAAGGAACGGACGTCTGTCCTCTTCTTCCCACTCAAGGGTTTCCCTTTCTTTGATCTCATTAAAAGGAATGCGGTAAACGAGCGCATTGTCATCGATCGTGATCTCTACCGTGAAGCAAAGGTCCAGGTCTCCGACGTCGTAGATCAGCTGAACGCCGTTATTAATGAAATATACGGTCTTCGTCAATGCGGTCATCTGGTTGATTCCCTTCGTGAATCCGCCTTCAAGGCCGGACTTCGTATATTCAATAAATACAGGCGACGTCAATATCTGACCGGTCTCGGTGCTGCTCTTATAGATCGCGAGGTCGGATGCGACTTCATTCCCGTTTTTGTCAACGGTTCCTTCATAGATCGGCTCCGGATAACTCCTGAACACTCTTCCCGTCGAAAGATCCTGTATAATAAACAGGTCGTCGCGCGGAGAATAGCCGAGCCTGAGCTTTCCGTTGTCAGCAAATATCGTCATGCCGGCATCGGAGAGCAGCTGGCCGTTGATACCCTTCGATTTGTCCACGGGCGAAGCGTCGCTCTTCAGGAACGAAGAAGTATCGAACTTAATGTTTTTGCTGTTTCCGAATGCCGCTTTAACAAGTACGAATACGAGTATTATAATTATGACCAGCGGTATAACGATCTTCAGCACAGTCCGCCAGGAGAATTTTTTATCGACTCTGTCGAATTTTTTCTGCAGCTTTTTTGCGGCTTTCTCTTCTGCCGTCAATGGTGCGGAAGCTTTTTTCTTTTTCTTTTTGGGAGCATCTTCTGCTTTATCCACTGCTTCGGCAGCGATCTCAGACGCATCAGATACCTGAGCTTCAGCGTTTTCCACTGCTTCGGCAGCGGCCTCAGTAGCTTCAGCCTCGATCTTCTCCGTTATTTCTGCAGCATTTTCGGAAACTTCAGATTCTATCTTTTTCTTCTTATCAGACAAGGTAGCTCAACTCCTTTCCGAACTGTGTAAGGAAGCTGATAAGCTGGTTTGCAAGTCCGTAAACGATCATGAACAGCAGGGCGACAAGTCCTACGCCTACGACTGTCAGGAACGTTACGACAACGGCTTTAACCGGATGGAAACCGTGTACGGACTTGATGCAAAGGTATGCGAGCAGACCGACCCAGACGTAGATCAGCGTATGTATGAGGTTGTAAAGGGACGATTCCTCAAGTGTAAGTACGTTGGTAAGCAGCGAAAGCGGCAGCGTGAACAGAAGAAGCGGAACGTGGCAGTAAGCGCCTCCTATGAATACGTCGCGGATCCTTCCTTCGCCGTACATTATAGTGGTCACGCCGTAGTTTACGATACATATGACGAGCCACGGAAGCAGCGAAGTAAGCAGTATCGTCATCGGGCGTATGAATTCTCTCGGTGAACCGCCTCTGTAGATGAATCCGACACAGTATGCCGAGGCAACGGAAATGATAGCCCAGAGCACCATTATAATGATCATATCGGCATATGAACCTTTATTATCGTAGCGGACTCCTTCGAACGTATCTACAGGATGTCTCAGCACGTTTTTGATCCTCTGCCAGAAATTCTTTACAGGCGTAAAGAAATTATGTTTTTCCGGAGGCGGACCGTACTTCCTGCGTCTCGCCTGCTTTATCGTGATCCAGACGATCCAGAGAACTATCACACCAACGAGTACGGACGCGATGATCGGGAAGTTCTGGCGCAGGAAATCAGCTCTGATCTCCTTGTACGCCTGCGAAGCGAGCGTAGCGTCTTCAGCTTCATAGAACTTATCTATAGCGTTCTTATACTCTTCCTCGCGCATGTAGATAACGCCTTCGTTTTTAAGAGCGAGGTTGTAGTAACTGTCTCTGTCAAGCACCTTCTGCCAGAGCGGGAAAGCTTCCTGATATTTGCCCTTGGAATACATATTATTTGCGGCATGTATCTGATCGGCAAATTCGGTAGTCTGGAACACGGTGATCGTTCCCGAACCTTTGTTCAGCACGTAAACGCGGCCGTGGCTGTCAACTTCCAGTCCTGCAGGGAGCGAAAGCTGTCCGTAACCGTTGCCGTTCGTAGAGAATGCGAACAGGTTGGTTCCGTTTTCATCGTACTCGTAAAGGCGGCCGTACTGCTGGTCAATGATCAGCATATTGTTGTACTGATCGACGGCAACGTCGCAGAAGTTTTGAGCCGCAGTAGCGCCGAACGAGCTTGACACGTAACCGTCTCTGAAATCGTATCCTGCGTAAACGACGTCAGAACCGCCGGCGTTGATCTTACGTACCTGAGGGGGAGTCGTCGTCGTTGTCGTAGCGTAGATATAGCCGTCCGAACTCGCGTAAATGTTGTTGAACGAGTAAGGCAGCGTTACGACGGTACCCATACGGTCCTGCCTGTTCCAGAGGAGTCTCGCGACAGATTCCCAGAACGTCAGGGATACTTTATTCGCGCCGTAGTACTGGCGGAACGTTCCGTCGCTGTCAAGCATCAGAATACCGTTCGAGTCAGATGAGTTCGCAACGTAGATGTAACCGCGCGTATCCTTCGTGACCTTCAACGGCATGTAGTTGAAATCAGACGAAAGGATGCTGCTTGAAGGCGGCGCATAAGAATACTTGAAATAACCGTATTTAGTAAATTCAACGAGCCTGTTGTTTCCCGTATCGGCCACAAGGATCGTTCCGTCCGAATCTACGTAAATCCCCTTCGGGGTCTTAAGCCCGGACATGTCCCCTGACGCGTAAGTTGCCTCGCCTTTGATTATATTCTTCAGCGTGTACAGGCCGTTCTCATCCATCGGGTTGATGATCACGATGCGGTCGTTCGCGGTATCGGCAACGTAGATCACGTCATTGTCGTCAATAAATATGTCTTCCGGGTTCGAGAAACGTCCTTCCTCCGTCGTCTTGAAGTCGATTACGGTGACAACTTCATACGGCGCGGGAATAGGGTACGCTCCGTTGTCGCCCAGATAATAACTGGCGTACGGTTCTTTCGCGCTCACCAGCAGCGTACCCGTAAGCACGAGGCTGATCAGCATCGTCAGTATAAGGAGTTTCAAAAGTTTTCGCTTCATTGTCCGCCTCCTTATTTAATACCCGAGTGTGCCATCGTATCCATAACACGGCTTTGCTGTATGACGAATATGATGATGCTGGGAAATGTCATTATAAGAGCTGTAACGCCGGCAACGCCCTGACGTGCGATACCTCCGCCGATGGTCGACATGAAGAAGCCCAGAGAACGGAGTTGCTCTTTATATATGTAAGTGGTTGATGTTCCGGATTCGTTCCAGATACCGCCGAAGCAGAGGATTATGATAGTGGCCTGAGCGTTTTTCAGCAGCGGCAGCGCGATCTTGGTGTAGAGCTGCCACTCTGAGGCACCGTCTATCTTCCCTGCTTCAAATATCTCGTTCGGCACCTGATCCATGAACTGTTTCATCAGGAACAGAGCCGTCGAGTTTGCAAGTCCCGGTATGACGAACACCAGATAAGTATTATCGATATGCAATCCCGTAATGATCAGGTAAAGCGGAATACCTGCCGCGGAAGCGATGAACATCAGGGAGTAAGTAACCATATTGAACAGGAACTTTTTACCCGGGAACGTGTGCTTCGAAAGCGGATAGCACGCCATCGTGTTTACCCATACGAGGAAGAACAGGTACGCCACCGTTATCAGGACGGTATTGAACAGGTATCTCGTGAAAGGCACAAGGCTGTTCGCAGTTACCTGGGAAAGCATCTTAAAGTTATCCAGAGTTGGGTTTCTTACAAAGAATCTCGGAGGATACAGGAACAGCTCTTCCGGGGGCTTGAATGCCGTACACACCAGATAAACCAGCGGAAGCATTGATACCATACCGGCAAGGGCAAGGACTACTATGATAACACGCCCTGCTCGATCTTTGCGTTTTTTCGCTCTTTTTAAATAATCAACGTCAACTTGATCTACTCTAAGCATGTTTATCACCCCTTATCCGAAAGAATTTTGAATGCGGCACGGCCGAGTCCGAAGATCAGCAGTGAAAGCACCACGGCGATTGCCGAAGCATAACCGACTTCAAATCTCGTACCTGAATAGTCGCTAAGGTGGAGCATGACCGTAAGACCGGCATCCTCAGGCGTCGGGTGACCGGCAAGCGTTCCGCCTACTGAAAGAGAACCTGTGATCTGAAGAACGGCGGCGAACAGCAGCTGAGGCATCGTCTGCGGAATGTCAACGTACAGGAGCCTCTGGAAGCGTGACGTTACGCCGTCAACGGCAGCGGCATCGTACAATTCCTTGTCAACGTTCGTGAAACCGGCAACGAATGAAAGGAAGCCGGTACCGAGGCTTGACCACAGCGCAACTATAATACCTACAGGCATTATCCATTTTACGTCCTGGGTCCACTGCACCGGATCTTTAATAATGTTAAGATTCAGCAGCAGTGAGTTGAGGTAGCCCGTGCTGTCGTTTGAGAACATTACCGCCCAAACGACTGACATGGCGATCGAGCTCGTAAGTGAAGGAGCGTAGAAAGCCAGCGTATATATCGGTCTTACTTTTTTCGGCACCTGGTTGATGAACCATGCGAAGAAGTACGATGCGATGTATGCCGTAGGACCGACTATGATCGCGTAGTACAGAGTGTTACTGAACGCTTTCAGGAACAGGGAGTCATCTACGAACAGGTACTTGTAGTTCTGCCAGCCTGTGAATACGGGACTCTGAAGTATGTTCCAGTAAGTGAAACTCAGATACAGAGAAGCGAGCAGAGGCAGGAGCGAAAAGATTATGAAGAGGATGAAGAACGGTGCGACAAGGCCGTAGGACATTTTATGCGTCCAGATCTCGTGCATTGTGTACCCGAACCGTTTTTCAACGTTGAACAACCTTTTCTTAGGCTGAGCGGGAGTCTTTGCGACTTCTTTTGAAGAATCTTTTTTACTCATTTTTTATTCTTCTCTCCCCTCTTTACGGCGTTGCAACTTCACGGAGCACCGATCCGCCTTCGGGGACCTTGTACTCTTGCTGTTTACGTTTCATTTCTTTATTGATTTCTTTAACTGCGTCTTCAAGCGCTACTCTGGCGTTTTTACCCTGAAGTACCGTCTGGTTAAGCGCGGTGATAAGGTAACGGCTCGTGTAGTAGCCTCCCAGCGTGCTCGGAGATTCTTTCAGCCATTCCCACTGATCTTTAATAACACCGATCTCATACTGAGTATAAGGCAGCGACTCCACCGCTTTCTTGTTCGCGGGATTCCATCTGGAAGCGACGCCGAACGTAGCTTCTACTTCTCTGCCGTATTCGGCCTGCACTTCGTCGGAAGACCACCACTGAATGAACTGCCATGCCTCTTTAGGATGCTTGGTGCTGCTTATGATGATATTGCACGAACCCGCGCCGCCGTTGGAACGGTCGACGACGACTTCGCCGTTTTCATTTACTCTCGTATGGCCGGGGACAGGAAGGATCTGCCATTTACCGTTAAGTTCGGGAGCGGAATATTTCAGCTTGCAGTAGAAGCCCATATCGCCGATTCCGACAGGCATCTCTCCGTTCTTAAATCTCATATAGAAGTCAGCGGCATAAATGAAGTTATACTGAAGATAAAGGTCGGCGTACTCTACGAATCCGTCGTATGCCTCCTCCGTATTCAGTCTGGAACGGAGTCCGTCTTCATCATAGAAGCTTCCGCCGTGCTGATACAGGAAAGGAGTGTAGTTTCCGACGCCGTACGGGAAGAAGAAGCTGTAGCCGTCTTTCGTAAGTACGGGGACAAGGTTGTAAACGTCTTCCCACGTATCCGGCGGTCTGACGTCAAGTTCTTCAAGAATATCAGTACGGTAGAACAATGCGGCCCAGTTCTGCGTCTCCGGGAAGCCGTAGTGCTTGCCCTGATACAGGTACGGGACAAGTTCCTCTTCGTAGAAGGAATTCGCCACCAGCTCGTCGAAGCCCTGAACGTGAGTGCCGTTGGGCAGATCGTACGATTCTTTGAAGTCTTCCATCGGAAGCAGCGCGCCTCTTACGGAGAATTCAAACGGGATACCGGCTCCGATCGCGATGGCGAGATCCGGAGCGGTTCCGGCAACGTATCTGGTCATAATAAGACCTTCAGCGCCGTTGACCATGTTAACGTTTATTCTTACGCCGTATTCAGGAGTGAACTGCTCCGAAATAAGGTTTCTGAGTATGTCTACGTATTCACGTCCGCGCGGTACGTAAACTTCGAGGGATACCATGTCTTTCGTGGTCTTTTCTCTCTGTCCGACTGAAGAATAGTCTTTAATAAACGTATCCTTGAATCTTACGAAACCGACGTAAAAGTTCTGCCAGGAATTACTGCGGGAATTCTTATATTTGTAACCCTGTTCTGAAAGCTCTGCGTAGTCGACCGTGATAGCCTGCTCACGGATCGCGACCATCGTATTCGAAAGACCGGTAAGCGCACTGTTGATATCGTTAAGCGAAACCGGAACTTTTTCCATATCTTTCGCCATCTTCTTGAACAGTTCAAGGGCAACTTTAACCGCGGAACCGTACGAAGGCTGTTTTCCGCCGTTGAAGACGGAGATATCTTCATAGCACTGTTTGAAGAGGTCAACGTATTTGTCAAGATCGTCCTGCAGATCGGGGATGTTCTTCTCAAGGTCCCAGTCACGGTTACGGTCAACGACGTATCCGCCGCTGGAGCTTCTGGTAGAGGATGTGATCTTTGCGACCTGGTTGATCATAGAAGTTATAGAGTCCATAGCTTCTTCGATCTTATAATAAGTATGTCTCAAAGGACCGATCTTGTTTACCATAGTGAGCGTATGAGTGCCCTTGGTAAAATAGAACATATAAGGCTCATTCTCGGGATTCTTTAATGCGTCACCGATCCAGCCGTCAGCGTACGGGAAGCAGTATTCGTTCATTTCAGCGAACGGGATCTCGCCGTCGATCTCTATATCTTTATACGAGGCGACGTTCGTCGTAATAGACATATACCGGAAGCCGAGCTGATACCAGCCGTCCTCCGGAACTTCAAACGACCACTGCACAGAATCTCCGCCGGTATTCCAGCGCTCACCGCCGAACACATTATAACGGGTAACTTTAAACGAAGCGGGAGAAGAGCGGTAATCGTTATCGTACTCCATGCGGATACTTACGCTTGAAGTATGATCGGGATCCTCGAGCTCAAAGCGGATCGCCTTCCCGTCATAGATCTTACCGATCCCGCCTTTTTCGGTGACGTACTGCTCATACGTCTTTAACGTTCTCGGAGCGGAAAATCTGATCGCGCCTATGGCACCGGGCTGGTTGTAAAAATGCATCGTTATCTTTCTGGCGCCCTGCTTCATATACATTTTGTATTCGCCAAGGTATACGCCTTCGGGATTCGACATCGTAACGCTCTGCCAGCCGAAAAGTTCCTGAGACTTCGGTCTGATCTGGTTTCCGGAAATATCGAGGTTCTTTTCGATCTCGGTATTATAGAAACCGTACATGCGCTTAAGCGTCATATTACTCGCGTTCTTGAACGGAAGCTTGTTATCGATCATGATTCCGACGTACATATCAGAATCTTTATCGTCGATCATCAGATAATCCAGCTTCAGAGAGTAAAGACCGGAAACCGGGACGTCGATATTAAAAGTTACGTAACAGCCGTAGACATCGGTATAGATCGCGTTCGGGAACTGAGAGCAATCTATCTTCTCCTCCGCTTCGGTCTTATTATTGTAAAATTTCGTGTCCCTTTCGAAGTTTTCCTCCTCGGTGAGCCTCACCAGCGTGCTGCCCTCCGCGGCGGATACTGACGCCATGTCGACTACGATGTCCTCCCCGGTATAATCCTTATAACCTTTCTGCTCGTACTTGGTCAATACCTTTCCGTACTCAAGCAGGCTGTTATCCAGACGGTTCTCCGTAGACATGAACGGGTTAAAGTCCATCTCGTCACGATTCTCCACTTCAAACTGCTTGGCACCGACTTTACGGTTTCCGTAAGATATGAGGATGACGATCGCTACGGCCACAATTACTCCGAGGATGATTGATATGCGAATGATTTTTTTCTTCTTCTTATTCATACGCCAGGCCTTCCCGCATAATCTGATAAAAATGCACAACACGAAAATCGTGAGCCATAGACCCGCGATCCGTTATGCAATATTAACAAAAATATTATACTTTTTTTGTGTAACTGTGTCAATAAGACAGTGTAATTTTTTTCCGTGATATGTTATACTATTATCCGTAAACCAAACACCCGGAGGTGTGACAATGAAATACACGCAGGAACTTGAAAGCAACAACAGGCAGTACGGAAGCCTTCCCTTCTGGAGCTGGAACGACAAACTTGAGCCCGAACGGCTCCGCAGCCAGATCAGGGATATGCACGAACTGGGCATGAACGGCTTCTTTATGCATGCAAGAAGCGGCCTTGAGACAGAATATCTCAGCGAAGAATGGTACAACGCCATCAAAATCTGCATTGACGAAGCCGAAAAATACGGTATGGAGGCCTGGTCGTACGATGAAAACGGCTGGCCGAGCGGATTTGCAGGCGGAAAACTGCTTGACGACCCCTATAATCACGCCAAATTCATCAAAGCGGAAGTAAAAAACGCTTTTGACCCCGATGCACTCGCTGTTTACGTGATAGAAAACGGCAGATCGCGCAGAGTTACCGGGCCTGAAGAGAACGTGACCGAATATTTCACGATCTATAAAAAGAGCGACACGTCGTACGTTGACACGCTGAACGGCGTTGTCACCAGAAAATTCATTAAAGAAACGCACGAGGAGTATAAAAAGGAGCTCGGCGGAGAGTACTGGAAGAAGATGCCGGGCTTCTTTACCGACGAGCCTCAGTACTTCAGATACGCGACCGTCTGGTCGGATACGCTCCCCGGGCTTTTCGAAAAAGAGTACGGATACGACATTTTCTCCGCGCTTGACGCGATGTTCACCGATTTTGAGGGTGCGCAGGAATTCCGCTACGACTACTGGCGCCTTGCGCATAACCTCTTTATCAACAATTTTGTGAAGATCATTTATGAATGGTGCGAGGAGAACGGCTGCAAACTCACCGGGCACGCGGTCGAGGAGACTTTCCTTGCCGGCCAGATGTGGTGCTGCGGCGGGATTATGCCTTTCTATGAGTACGAACATATTCCCGGTATTGACCACCTCGGACGTAACTACGACCTCGGCGTCGCGTCTAAACAGCTCGGTTCGGCCGCGGCTCAGCTCGGGAAGAAAAAAGCATTGTCCGAAATGTTCGGCTGCTGCGGCTGGGACGTGAGTCCTCTTGAGCTTAAACGCATCGCGGAGTCACAGTACGTCGCGGGCATTAATATTATGTGCCAGCACCTCTACCCCTACTCTGAGCGCGGAGGGAGAAAGCGCGACTACCCTGCTCACTACTCTCAGCACCTGCCGTGGCAGAAGCAGATGAAGCAGTTCGATCAGTATTTCAACAGGCTCGGATACACGTTGTCCCGCGGAAAAGAGATCGCGCCGGTGCTCGTTATCCATCCTATCCATTCTGCGTGGCTGAACTACAAGCGCGAGATCGACGCTCCGACCGTGGCGGAACTTGAAGATTCGCTCAGGAAGGTCTCGTGGGAACTTTACGACAGACATATCGGTTTCCACTACGGCGACGAGGATATCATGGCGCGTCACGCGAAAGTCGAAGGCAGCCGCATTATTATCGGCGAACAGTCGTACACTACCGTGGTGCTGCCCAGGATCTACACACTCGACAGCCGCACGGCCGCTCTGCTTAAAGAATTCATGGAAGCAGGCGGGAAAATGATCGTTACCGACTGCGCTCCGGACAGGATCGACGGCCGCAAAGCTCCTGGTGAACTCGGATTTATCGCCGGCAACACGTCGTTCGACGAGCTTTCTGATGCAAGCGAGCTGCGCGTATCCACACGCGTTCATGACGTGAGGGCAATGCTTCGCGATACTGAGCGCGGAAGGCTCGCATTCGTGGTGAATCTGACCGGCGAAACGCTGAAGGGCGTGCGTATAGGTCTTAAAGGGGCAAAGCATCTGAACGTGCTCGATATTGAGAACGGCGTGTTCAGAAAAGTTGACGCCGACATCTGCAATAAATGCGGCGCGCTCCGCACCGAACTCGATCTGGAACCCGGCCAGTCCGTCGTTGTGACCGAGTTCGAGGGCGAAGACGAACTTAACGTCGCGGAAACCGGCGAGCGGATAACTTCCGCCGGTCCGTTCAGATCCGTATCGAAGCCCGAAAACATGATGCCGCTCGATCATTGCCGCCTGTCTTACAACGGCACTGATTTCGAAGAAAACAGGCCGATAGAGCTTGTCCGCGACATTCTTTATAAAAACAGATACGCCGGAGAGCTCTGGCTCAGATTTGAATTCAACGTTAAAGAAGTGCCCGCGGCCCTGAACTTCGCCGTGGAGCCTATGAATATTCTGGGTGTCTGCGTCAACGGCACAGACGTCGCTTTGGAGAACAGCGGCTGGTTCGACCCGTCTTTCCTTTCCGCAAAGATCACGAAGCTCGTTCGTCCCGGACTTAACGACGTTACGGTGAAGGTCAATTATTTCCAGCGCGATTACGTGTATAACGTCCTTTTCGGCGGTGTTTCAGAGTCTTTGCGCAACTGCCTGCTGTTCGATACCGAGCTCGAATGCATCTATCTGTTCGGCGATTTCGGCGTCGATACTTCCAAAGGAAGATTCGACTGCAGCGAGCGGAATTCCGTCATCTACACAGGGCCGCTGTACGTCACTGTTTCCCCCGAAAGCATCGGTATGCAGTCCGTTCCGCGTTCGGGATATCCGTTCTTCGCCGGCAGCATC
>JAGCTF010000169.1 GCA_017963755.1 Clostridia bacterium
AGTGATGGTACGAATTTCGGGGGAAACGAAATTCTTAACCATTCACTCGGCTTCGCTGGCGAAAAATAAGGTAGTCAAATGAACCTTAAATCAATGGAGAGTGGCAAGTTGCAAGTGGCAAGTGGAGAGTGGCAAGTGGCAATTATTAATCAACTACTCTTATCGTCTCGATCGTGATCATGCTGGTGTCTTTCAGGAAGCCCATAGCGAGCCCGTAATAATCCTGAGTATAATCGTCAGCCGTAATTGACGCGCAGATCTTCTCGACCGTATCCCAGCCGCCCGTGACCTCGCCAAACGCGGCATAATCGCCGTCAAGAGTGGCATTGTCCTCAAGCATGATGAAAAACTGCGAAGAAGCGCTGTTCGGATCCTTTGCTCTTGCCATCGAAATAACACCCTTCTTGTGAAGAATGTTGTTGTCAACGCCGTTCGACTTGAATTCGCCTTTTATAGTCGAATCATCCTTTGCCCCGGCACCGCCCTGCAGCACGAATCCCGTCTGTACGCGGTTGAACACAGAGCCGTCGAAAGCTCCGTTCTTCGCCAGTTTGACAAAGTGATCAACGGTGATGGGTGCTTCTTTTCTGTTCAGCGTGACGGTAATAGTCCCAAAGTCTTTTACAACGATCTCACACACGGGTGCATCTCCTCCTCCAGCACATCCGGCGAAAGCGGCGATCGACAATAACACCGCGATCCCGATGCATGCAATTACGATCAATTTATTTCTTTTCATCTGAGTCATCCTCCTAAAAGAAAGTAGAGCCGATTATACCATTATTTAAGCTTTCCCGCAACCGCCGGGCATCACGGCGTCAAGCACTCCGTGCTCCATTGACGGGTCCATCAGCGGCTGCCGTTCGTATACGGATTTAAGCCTGATCTCGCGGCGCTCTTTTCCGCTCTGCGCAAAACCGTCCATGATCTCGAGCACGTGGTACGTCTGGGTGGAATTGGCCCGGAACGGTCTGCCGCAGGCAAGCGCTTTAGCCATATCCGCAAGGCCGAGGCCGCGGCTGTTGTCCGGATAATCGAACGTCGCTTCGACGTCTTTCATGCCTTCACCCGGCGTAAACAGCCTGATCGGGCCGCTGAAGCAGTTCGGATCGGGTACGTACAGCGTGCCTTTGGTGCCGTATACTTCGAGCCTCGCCTGGCCGGGATAATAAACGTCGAACGTGGTGTAGAGCGTGCCGATCGCGCCACTGGTGAAGCGCAGATTTCCGGCGTAAAGTGTGGGAACTTCGACTTTCACGACCTCGCCGTAATGAGGCTTGCTCGTGATGAGGCGCTCAGGAAAAGAAGTGCGAGTCATGGCAGAGACAGATTCGACGCCGCCGCAGAGGTTCAGCATTGCGGTCAGGTAGTACGGGCCCATGTCGAACATCGGGCCGCCGCCGTACTGATAATAGAACGCAGGATCGGGGTGCCAGGTCTCGTGGCCGTGGCAGATCATGAATCCCGCGCAGCCTACGATATCGCCTATGACGCCGTCGTCGATCAGTTTGCGGCAGGTCTGGATACCGGCGCCCAAAAACGTATCGGGAGCTCCGCCGAGCATCAGGCCTTTCTCCTTAGCCAGAGCCATTATTTCGTTGCCCTCCGCCAAAGACGCGGCGAGCGGTTTTTCCGAGTAGACATGCTTACCGGCCCTGAGCGCGGCCATTGTCACACCGTGGTGTTCATACGGACGCGTGATGTTCAGCACGATGTCAACGTCCGGATCGGCGAACAGTTCGTACATGTCCTTGTATATCTTCGGCACGTTGTACAGTTTCGCGGCGTTTTCCGCGCGCTCCGGGATCAGGTCGCACACGCCCGCGATCTCGATCTCTTTAAACCGTTTTGTGATGTTTTCAAGATAAATGCCGCTGATCGCGCCGCATCCGACAAATCCGATCTTAACAGTTTTCATGATTACCTCCTGAAATTTTGCGGGCCTTGTCCCGCGGTCAATGCGTTCTTTCGCCGCTGTCAATTACGTCTGCGCCCGGTCAATACATTTTTGCGTTGTTCTCGAACCGTTCGGTCGTAAGGCCTTTATCCAGCACCACCTGGCGCCCCTCAGCCGCCCACAGCATCCCGCGCTTCATCATGATCTCGGCATTAGGCGACTTTTCGAACACGTCGTCGTGATGGCCGAGCGAAGTGTAAAAGACGCGGCCGTTGCCCCAGAATTTCGTCCAGGCTACGGGCATATCCACCGGCTTGTTCGAAATATGGTAATACGTTACGAGCGGGAAGCGCGTGGTGGCAAGCACTTCGATCGACGGGTCAACGTGCAGGTAGTAATGTTCGGAGCACACCTTGAAATCTTCGAGGCCGTCAACGATCGGCGACGAGCCGTGGCGGATGTTGACAACGTATTCGACGCCGTCTCCGCCGGGGTGGCTCACCCATTGTCCGCCCGTCATAAACTGCCACTCCGTGTCCTGCCTGAACGCGTCACACATGCCTCCGTGGCACCCTGCGAGCCCTACTCCCGCACCTACCGCGCGGGCAACGTTTTTCGAGCATTCCCACGGTATGCTGCCCATCGTCCAGCAGGCAACGATGAGGTGGTATTCGAGCAGTTTTTCGTAATCTTTCAGGCAGTCGAGCGTGTCGTATATCTCCGCCTGATACCCTTCTTCTTCCATGAGGCGCGCAAAGCGTTTGGATGTCAATTTCGGCTCGTGTCCGTCCCATCCGCCCTGAAATATCAACACTTTTCTCATTTCTGTTCCTCCGTTCAGTTCCGGCGTGTGCGCGGTCAACGCCCTTTCGCCGTTGTTTCGTTTTTTGTTTTCGCTGTTGCTATTATAACCGCCGCGAGGATGAATATCAATTCAATTTTGGCTCAGCTGAACGAGTAACGAGCAGCGAGCAACCAGGAACGAGTAGTTAGGAACGAGTAACGATGAACTAGGAACGAGCAGTTAGGAGTTATGGACGAGTAACTGGCAACGAGGAACAAGTATATCTATGCCTTGATTTGCACATGATTGTATTGACATTTTCTCGTGCTACGAATTGTTCATTTTTC
>JAGCTF010000170.1 GCA_017963755.1 Clostridia bacterium
ATTCATTACCTCGTTCGGTCACGCACGAAGCCGGATAGATGGCTAAGAATTTTGTTTGACCGAAATGCGAATTAAAGCAGGAAACGCATGAGACCCAAAATTCGTGTCATCATCCGGTTCGTGCTTTGACCGAAATGCGAATTAAAGCAGGAAACGCATGAGACCCAAAATTCGTGCCATCACTCGGTTCGCCCACTTGCCATTTGACCGCCCGGTATGGTAAAATCGGAGCCGTGAAGGAGGCTTTGGAAAATGAAAAACAACAGATCCGCACTTGTCCGGTTCGTCGTATGCGCGGCGCTCGTCGCCGGCATCGTCGCATGGGGTATTCTTTCTAAAACCGTTCAGTTCAACCAGCTCGCCGAGATCAAATTCGACCCGCTGAAACTTATCAGACTTGCCGTCCTGATCCTGGCGGTAATAGCTGTCGAATCTCTGCTCGTATTTATTCTGAAAAAGATCAAGCCGAAGAAACACAGGTCGCGCTCAGTCCTTTCAGTAGTCTGCAGCCTGCTTAAATATGTTGCCGCCATCGTGATCCTCTGCGTTGGCCTCGGGATACTCGGAGTAAACGTCACGACCATCGCTGCGAGCGTCGGAATAATTGCCCTCGTCATAGGCTTCAGCGCCGAGAGCCTTATTGCCGACATAGTGACAGGCGCATTTATCATATTTGAAAATCAGTACAACGTCGGAGATATCGTCGAGATCGACGGATTCCGCGGAACTGTCACGGATATCGGGATAAGGACAACGTGCATTACGGATCCGGTCGGGAATATCAAGATCGTAAATAATTCGGCGATGAAAAACATACTGAACCGTTCGGACAACGTTTCGGTCAGTATCAGCGACATCGGTATCCCTTATGCTACTGATCTTGAAGCGCTCGAAGCTCAGATCCCCGGCCTTATGAAAAACATACAGTCCAAACACCCTGATCTTATGAAAAGTGCGCCGCGTTATTTAGGAGTTCAGGAGCTCGGAGACAGCGCAGTGGTATTGAGATTTGCGGTCGACGTCGACGAAGAGAACATCTACACAGGCATGCGCACGCTTAACCACGACCTGTTCCTCGGATTCCGCAAACTCGGAATAGAAGTTCCGTTCCCGCAGCGCGACGTCCATCTGGATACTTTGGAAAAATAATAACGGATACGTCCGGTTTCCTTTAAAGATCCGTTTTATATTACGTACGGTCTAACAGTTAATGAGAAAAAAATATGATCCCGAAGTTAACGCACCTTCAGATCTGCACAGCGAGATGCTGAAGAAGCGCAAAGCCAGGGAAAAAATGAATATAGAACTTGAATTTTCGCACTTTGACGGAGATCTGCAGGGAGCAAAAGCAGAATCAAACTCCGGAAACAAGAGCGGTCTTTCAGGTATGCTCAAAAAATCAATGCTTATGCCTGTCGCCGGGCTGATGACGGCAGGAGTTGTCATTGCCGGATCTTTGGGGCTGGATCCTCTCGGCGACGCGGGAAAAGGAAGCACTGATTCAACAGCAACGGAACCGGTAATAATTGCCGCCACCGAAGAGACCGAAGCGCCTGAAACGGCCGCGCCGGAGACCGGGACACCCGCAAGGACGATCATCGTTGAACTCACCTTTCCGCCGACGATCACGTTGATGCCGACGATACCTCCCACACCTACGCCCACCTTTGAACCGACGGATAAACCTACGGCTACTGCCACGCCTACAGCCACTCCTTCCCCCACTCCGACGCCTACACCGACTCCGACAGCCACTCCTACTCCAACGCCGACGCCGACCGCGACACCAACGCCGACGCCGACCGCGACACCAACGTCGACTCCGACTCCTACGCCCACACCGACTCCGACGGCCACTCCCACACCGACTCCCACACCTTCTCCGACGCCGCACGTTGACCCGTTCCCTGCCCTTTCAAATCTCGCTCCCGACACTACTACCGACGCGCGCGGTTCGCATAACGACAGAGTGGGAATATTTACGGACACCGCATCCTTCAGCCACTACTCTGACGAAACCGGAGAAATTGTCCAGGGAGTCACTTTAAAAGCATTTGACGGCAAACGCACCGTCCTCGCACTCAACAACTATTCCAATCCAAATGCGGTGATCTCCGCCGGAACCATGGGCAACGGTTTTACGATCGACGTTACAGGAGATTGCAAAGTCTGCGCGATAATAGTATCGGGCGCGAGCCTCACAATAACAGGCACAGGTACGCTCACGGTAGACGGTACAGTTAAAGATATGTACGGCATCCACGTAGACGCGGGCGGTACGGATTCGTGCCTTATGATAAGCAGCGGCGTCACGGTCAATGCTAAAGGCATCACATCCACCGGAGCCGTCCGCGTACTTAACACCACAAGGCAGAACGGTATAATTACCGGAACGTACGTAAATATATCCGGAGGTACCGTAAAAGCGGGCAATTACTTTGACTACGCGCCGCCGGCAGACGCGTACCACGTGACGGTCATTGACCCGAATACGGGAGCGCCGGCAACGTCGGTGAAGTTTTATTCATAGAAAACGAGATTTAAATACGTATACCTGACTATTGACGTCCATCATAATTTGAGGAGGAAAACCACAATGAACGAAAACATAATTGTCCCCGGAACAGGCGGAGAACGCTACGTACCGTACGAAGAACGCACCGGAAACGAATCGATCGTATATTTCACAAGAAGATTGTCGGCTGAAGGACTTGTCGACATATACCGCAGGATAAGCGCGAACCTCAAAGGAAAGGTCGCCGTGAAACTGCACACCGGAGAGAAAAACGGTCCGAATATCATCCCGCGCCCGTGGGTCAGAAGTCTGATAGAAGAGGAACTGCCCGGTGCGAATATCGTTGAGACGAATTCATACTACGAGGGCGACCGCTACACTACGGAGCTACACCGCGAAACACTTAAGGTCAACGGCTGGACTTTTGCTCCCGTCGACATCCTCGACGAATTCGGCACTGCGGATCTGCCGGTCAAGGGCGGCAAGTGGTTCGATCATATGACCGTGGGAGCGGGGCTCCTGAAATACGACTCGCTCCTCGCGCTCACGCACTTTAAAGGCCATATGATGGGCGGTTTCGGAGGTTCTAACAAGAATCTCGGCATCGGCTGCGCTGACGGAAGAATAGGCAAAGCAATGATACATACGACGCCCGGCCAGGATGATATGTGGAATATTGCCGAAGAAGAACTGATGGAGCGGATAACCGAATCTACAAAAGCTACAGTGGATCATTTCGGAAAACAGATCGCTTTCATAAACGTGATGCGCAACATGTCTGTATCCTGCGACTGCGAAGGCTGCGCGGCTCAGCCCGTCGTCACACCGAACGTCGGAATAGTAGCGTCGCTTGATATACTGGCGGCAGATCAGGCGTGCGTTGACCTGATATACGCAATGCGCCCCGATCATAACGCCGCGATGAAAGAGCGGATCGAAACGCGCCACGGCCACAGGCAGCTCAGCTACATGAAAGAGCTCATGATGGGCAACGATAAATATATCCTTATTGACATCGATAATGCCGACCAACGCATCTCGCCGGCACAGGCAGTGGCGAACGTTGTCCCCTTCTCACTTAACTAAGACCCGAACCGGAGGCAGCGTCAATGTTTATCCGAAAAGCCATTGAATCAGATATCCCGCGAATGATGGAGATATACGCTCAGGCCAGGACGTTTATGGCTGAGCACGGAAATCCGGAACAGTGGGGCGCGGACAACTGGCCTCCGGAGCGGCTTATCCATAAGGATATCGAAGCGGGTAAAAGCTACGTTTGTGTCGATGCTGAAGATGACAGCGCCGGACGCACAATCGGCGCGTTTTACTTCGATTTCGGCGAAGAACCTGAGCCCGATTACCGGGCCATCACCGGAGGAGCCTGGCAGAGCACGGAGCCTTACGGCGTAGTACACCGCATAGCTTCGGACCATTCCCGAAAAGGGATCGGGACGTTCTGCATAAACTGGGCGATCGCACACTCCCGCGGCCATCTTCGTATCGACACACACCCTGCCAATTCCGTTATGCGCTCTTTACTGTTAAAGCTCGGCTTTTCGGAGAGAGGCAACGTGCTGATAGGCGGCACGAAGCCAAGAATCGCGTATGAAATTACAGCGTAAAAAGAGAGGAAACTAGAGACAATAAAGTCCTGTCATAATACCACACGGGTTGACGATCGAGATACGATCGTGTATACTATCGTGTACAGGAGGTGGCTATATGAAATTTTATACGATACGTGAACTGCGAAGCGATACTAAAGAAATCTGCAACTATCTCAAAGAAAACGGCGAAGCCATCGTAACAAATAACGGAAAACCAGCCATGCTGATGCTCGAGATCTCCGAAGATAATTTTGACGTTGTCCTGCGCTCCGTGCGCCAGGCAAAAGCGATGATCGCTATCAACGAAATGCGTTCGGCTGCTGAGAAGCGCGGCTATATGACAGATGATGAAATAGAAGCGGAAATAGCAGCGGCACGATCAGAAAGAAAAGAAAGCAAAGCGGGTAAGACTGCATGAAAGCCGTTATAGATGCGAACGTGCTCGTTTCCGCGTTGTGGAAAGAAACAGGAAATGCATTCTATATACTTTCTGAAATCGTCAGCGGACGGATCACCGTCTGTTATGATCGCAGAATTATAGATGAATATACCGAAGTTCTGCTCAGACCGAAATTCGGTTTTCCTTCTAAAACGGTCAATGCTCTGATGGATTATATAATTGAGTATGGTCTGGCCGTTTCTCCGCACCCAATCAGAGACATCCTGTTCATCGACGAAGACGACCGCCCTTTTTACGAAGTCGCTGACTATTGCGATGCAAAACTGGTTACAGGAAATAAAAAGCATTTCCCGGAAGATCCACGTGTATTGACCCCTGCTGAATTAATAGAATATTATAAAACAAACCACATATAATACAGAAAGGCGGCGTTTAAAATGCCATTTGTTGACATCAGAACAACTAAAAAACTTACGGATGAACAGAAAGACGCACTCAAATCCCGCTTCGGAGAGGCAATGGCCGTGATCGGTAAGCCTGAAGCCTACACGATGGTAGGTATCATCGACGGATACACGCTGTATTTTGCGGGCAATAAACTGGAAGACGGTGCGCATATTGCCGTCGACATTCTGGGAAGCGCAAACCCTTCAAACTCCGAAGCTTTTACGCGCGCGGCGTGCAATATTATGAAAGAGCAGCTCGGTATCCCCGGTAAAAACGTTTACGTAGAGTTCAGACACACTCCGGACTGGGGCTGGAACGGCAGCAATTTCTAATGAATTCAAAAACTGCTTCTATAAGAGTCAAACAGCTTACGCTGACCGCCATGACGGCGGCGCTGATATGTGTCTTTTCACCGCTTTCGATCCCGATCGGCCCCGTTCCGATATCACTCGCGACGCTGGCTGTAATGTTTGCGGGCGCGTTTCTCGGACCGGTACGCGGCACTGCTTCGGCTGCGGTCTACCTGCTTCTCGGTATGGCCGGTCGGCCGGTATTCGCAGGCTTTCGCGGCGGAATAGGAGTTATCGCGGGGCCAACAGGCGGATTCCTGATCGGGTATTTGCCGCTGGCAGCCATATGCGGACTCGGAATGTTATTTGCAGCAAAAAAGCTGTGGATAAGGGCGGTTTCATTGACCGCGCTGTGCATAGCGGGCACGGCCGTGCTGTACGCTATAGGGACGGCATGGTTCTGCGCAGTCACCGGAAGCACGTTGACCGCGGCAATAGCCGTATGCGTACTCCCCTTCCTGCCCGGAGACGCACTTAAGATCGCCGCGTGCGTAATATTGACCCTTTCGCTAAAGCGGAGGAGTACTTATGATATATTCTAAAAACGGAGGCCTCATATGCGATATCCGGAATTCATAAAACCGGGCGACAGGATAGGGTTCATTGCCCCCTCGTTCGGCTGCGCCACAGAACCTTACGTAAGCTGCTTCAACGCTGCCATCGAGCGCTTCGGCGCCACGGGCTTCAGAACAGTCTGCGGTCCCAACTGTTTCGCGGCGGAAGGCGTCGGAAAAAGCAGCACACCTGAAAAGTGCGGCGCCGAGATCAACGAATTTCTTACGTCAGATGATATTTCCGCCGTGATCTCATGCGGCGGAGGCGAAACGATGTGCGAAGACCTTCCGTACGTTGATTTCGGGGCAATACGCGACTCGAAGCCAAAATGGTTCATGGGTTATTCGGACAATACAAATCTCACTTTTACCCTCCCCCTGCTGTGCGATACCGCCGCGGTCTACGGCCCCAACGCACCGGCATTCGGCGCACGCACGCTTCACACGTCTCTTAACGACGCGCTGTCAATTCTTCGCGGCGATAAACTTACAGTCGAAAGCTATCCGCTCTGGGAACGCGAGAGCCTCAAGTCTGAGGAGGATCCGTTCGCGCCGTATAATCTTACCGAACCCAACGGCACGTTCGCTGTCTCAGGCGACGGTTCGCGGGGAAAGCCCGTACATTTTTCCGGGCGGCTTATCGGAGGCTGCCTCGACTCCCTGATCAATCTGGCCGGCACGCCCTGGGGAAACGCCGCAGCATTCGCGGAAAAATACGCTTCCGACGGTATCATATGGTTCGTTGAAGCGTGCGATCTTCTGACAATGGGTATAAGGCGGGCTTTGTGGCAATTACATTCCGCAGGCTGGTTCAGGCACGTTTCAGGCTTTATAGTCGGGCGGCCGTATGAGATCGATGACCGGTTCGGCTCTGAAGGCCCTCAGGAGGCCGTTTTAGCCGCTTTGGGCGACCTGGGGGTACCGGTAGTACTTGACGCTGATCTGGGCCATCTGCCGCCTTCTATGCCGCTTATTTCGGGTGCCTGCGCAGACGTATCCTGCACGGACGGTATGATGAGCGTTAAACATTATCTGACTTGAATTTGACAGCAGAAATATATTATCCCTGTCAAGTTATTGCGCAGGCAGAGCGCATACAAAGCACCGCCCGGAGATCGGAGACCGATATCCGGGCGGCGTTCGTTGGTGTTTCTTGTTATATTTCTTATTTCTTATGACATGAGCCGTGCATCGGACAATTTGCGCATCCTCCGCCGCAGCTTGAGCCGCATATCGACTTCCCCCGCTTCTTGTCCCTTACAAGCACGAACACAGCCGCGGCAACGATCAGAGCGACGATCACTATCGCAATTATTGTCCCTATATTCGCCGAAAGCCATTCAAACATAATATGCGCCTCCTCCATCACTCGGTTCGCCTCTGAACTCTGAACTCTTAACTCTGAACTCCCTAAACTCCATTTAAACTTCTGCGAAGCCGAGTGAATGGCTAAGAATTTTGTTTGACCGAAATGCGAACCGGTTCCGGGGTTCGCATGAGACCCAAAATTCGTGCCATCACTCGGTTCGCCTACTTCACCTTCACGCTCAGCTTCGTAGCCTCTTTATATTTCCTGAAGAAGAGCATGTAGACAATGCCTGCCAGGAGCGCGACGGATACGATCAGACCGACTACGTTCACGTGTCCTGTGAAAATGCTTCCGAACTGATAGATCATGAGGCTGACTGCGTATGCGAACAACGTCTGATAACCGATAGCGAACCAGGTCCACTTTGCATTGTTCATCTCGCGCTTGATCGCACCGATCGCTGCAAAGCAGGGCGCGCAGAGCAGGTTGAAAACAAGGAACGAGAAACCGGCAAGTTTCGTGAACGCCGCGTTGATCGCCGCATATTTCGAAAGTGCTCCGCCTCCGTAAATAATACCCATCGTACCGACGATGTTCTCTTTTGCAACGAGACCGGTAACAGAAGAAACAGCCGCCTGCCAGTTGCCCCAGCCCAGAGGAACGAACAGATAGGAAAGCGGTTTGCCAATCGCCGCGAGGATAGAATATTCGATCTGAGACTCATCCAGCATGCCGAACTTGCCGTCGACCCAGCCGAAATACGTTGTGAACCAGACGAGTATCGTGGAAAGAAGTATGATCGTGAATGCTTTTTTGATGAATGACCAGCCGCGTTCCCACATCGAGCGAAGCACGTTGCCGACGGTAGGCCAGTGGTAAGCGGGGAGTTCCATAACGAACGGAGCGGGCTCGCCTGCAAACATCTTTGTCTTCTTAAGCATAACGCCGGAGATGATTATTGCCGCCATACCGATGAAATACGCTGACGTAGCGATCCAGGGAGAGCCTCCGAAAATTGCGCCTGCGATCATCGCTATGAACGGAACTTTCGCGCCGCACGGTATAAACGTCGTCGTCATGATCGTCATACGGCGATCGCGCTCATTCTCTATTGTCCTCGAAGCCATTACGCCGGGAACGCCGCAGCCTACGCCGACAAGCATCGGTATGAACGATTTGCCGGAAAGTCCGAAGCGGCGGAACACGCGGTCAAGTACGAACGCGATCCTCGCCATATAGCCGCACGCCTCCAGGAACGCGAGCAGCAGGAAAAGTACGAGCATCTGCGGAACGAATCCGAGCACTGCGCCTACGCCGGCGATTATTCCGTCGACGATCAGCCCCTGCAGCCAGGCGGGAGCGTTAGCCGCTTCGAGCCAGCCTCCGACGACCACGGGAACGCCGGGCACCCACGGTCCGTCCGCTTTCGGATCGGGAGCTTCAAAATCAGAATGCTCCTCAAAATATGCGAGCCCGTCCTTAAACGATACGCTGAACGCCTCTTCGTCATCTTCCGGGATCACTTCGTAATAAACTTTAGCTGTTTCTGTAGCAAGCGTTTCTTCATCCTCTATCTCGATCTCGACAGGAGCGCCTGCCGCAACGCTTCTTAGTGCGGCAATTGCCGCCTCCGCGTCAAAATCTTCAGCCTCGGGATCGATCTGAGCGTCCTCCGGGAGGAACGCATTGACCGCAGTGAGTGCATCGGAGTACTCTTCCGATTTAGCGTCGTACGCTTTTCTGCCTATACCGAACATGAACCAG
>JAGCTF010000171.1 GCA_017963755.1 Clostridia bacterium
CCATTATAATCGCCCTCCCTTATTTCTCGATCTCTCTGTGATTGTACATATCCTGGAGCTCTTCTATGGGCTTCTCAGACAAATCTTTTATGATCGCATCGTAATCGCCGTCAAGGATCTCCTGTACGCGCTTATCGACGTGTTCGCTCTTCGGGGCAATATATTTGCCGTTGAGCCTTCTGGCCAGCAGCGATACCATCGGGTGGGTGATCCCCGCCGGGCAGCGCGCGGAGCACATGCCACAGGCAATGCAGTCGAACGATGCTTCGGCGCATTTCTTGTACTCGCCACGCTGTGCGTATGCAATGTACTGCATGACGGGCAGGCCCTGAGGGCAGGCTTTCGTGCATGCGTTGCAGCCGATGCAGCTGTAGATCTCCGGATAAAGCTCCATCATTATCGTCTGGTTCGGGCGTACTTTTTCGATATCGTACGTCTGCTTCTGCGTCGGGAAAAACGGCAGAGACGCTATGTACATATTGTCCTCGACCTTCGTCTGGCAGGCGAGGCAGAATTTCAGCTCGGAATCGCCTTTTATCCTGTAGATCGTAGCGCAGGCGCCGCAGAATCCTGCACGGCAGCCGCAGCCTCTTATATGTTTATATCCGGCGTACTCCATAGCGTTCATAATAGTGAGGCTGGAAGGCACGGTATACTGTTTTCCGGCGATGTAAATGTTTACCATCTGGTCCATAATAAATATATCCTCCTGTGTGGTTGACCGCGCCCCTGGAGAGGCAGACGGTCTGCTCTGGTGACGTGCACCATAATAATTGTCCGAATCAATATTCTCCCGGCAGTTCGTCGATCTCGTCGCAGCGGAACACGGGTCCGTCCTTGCACACGAATTTCGAGCCGATGTTGCAGCGCCCGCATTTGCCGATGCCGCATTTCATTTTCAGTTCGAGCGTGGTGTAGACCTGCTTTTTATCGAATCCCATCTCGATGAGGGCCTGCAGCACGAATTTGATCATGATCGGAGGTCCGCAGATGATAGCCGTGCAGTCGGGTTTAAACGCGAGTTCCTTGAGGTACGAAGGTACGAAGCCCACGTGGCCGTCCCAGCCTTCCTGAGGTCTGTCGATCGTGAGGTACACGTCCGTGTCTTTTTCGTTCATCCATTCCGTCTGGATCTGCTCGAGGTCCACCAGGTCGGCGGCCGAACGCGATCCGTAAAGAATGTCCATGTGGCCGTAGGCGTCGCGGTTTGCGCGCACGTAGTCGATGACGGAATGCAGCGGTGCGAGACCTATTCCGCCGGCAATGAACAGCAGCTTCTTTCCGCGGAATTCGGTGTCAACGGGGAACGGTTTTCCGTATGGGCCGCGTATTCCGATCTCCTGGCCGGGCTCCATGGCGTGGAGCGCTTCGGTAAGCATGCCGCAGCGTTTTATGGAAAACTCTTTATAATCTTTATGCGTGGGCGAAGACGTGATAGAGAACATTGCCTCACCGGAACCCGGCAGAGTAAGCATCGCGCATTGACCGGGCATATGGTCAAACAGAGGCTGTCCGTCAAGACTTTTTACGCGGAACGTTTTCACGTCAGGCGTATCGGTGCGTATGTCGGTGACAACGGCCAGCTGAGGCACCAGCATGTCTTTTTTCATCCCCGGAACGCAGTTCCCGGAGCATCCGGAAGTATTATCACTCATGAGCCGCACCTCCCAGCGTTTTCATAACTTTAACGATATTCATTGACACCGGGCACTTCTGGAGGCAGCGGCCGCAGCCTACGCATGAGAACGCGCCTTCGTAGTTATCCGGGTAATATTTGAGTTTGTGCATGAATCTCTGGCGGAAGCGCTGGAGCTGGTCCGGTCTGGGCGAGCCGTGCGCCATCATGGTGAAATCGGAGTACATGCATGAATCCCACACGCGGAAGCGGCGGATGTCTTTTCCCGTGTTATATTCGCGTATGTCGTAGCACTGGCACGTGGGGCAGACGTACGTGCACGTGCCGCAGCCCAGGCATGACGAGGAGAGTTCTTTCCATTCCGGCCTGTTAAACAGCGTAAGCAGATCCGCTTCGGCTCCGAATCCCTCGGTAGTAAGCCCTGCGAGCGGCAGCTTATCCATTATCTTTTTATGCTCTTCGGCTCCTTTTGCGTACGCTTCGGCATCTTTCCCTTCGCCTGCTGCTTCTCCGTTCTGATCCGCTTCGGCGACAATGCCTCCGAGCTCTTCCAGCAGCGCCTCTCCTTTTCCGGTGAGCGCTTCCATATAAAGCGTACCTTCGCAGATCCTTGCCTGCACGTCCGCTCCGGGGTTTTCGGCGTCAATTCCGAACGTTTCGCAGAAGCACGTTTCTTCGGGCTGCGGGCACATCACGGAGACTACCGTGCCGTGCTCCCTCCTGGCCTTGTAGAACGTATCTACCGGGTCTGAGAGGAACACGCGGTCAAGCACTTCGAATCCTTTTACGTCGCACGCGTGTACTCCGAACACGACGAATTCCTCGTCTTCCGGAGGCACTTCCGCTATCGCCAGGCTGAGGCCGGAGCGCTTGTAACGCACCAGATCCTCGCTCTGAGGGAAGAACACGCTTTTCGCGCTTTTTACGGTGTGGAGCACTTCGGGGTGATACGTGATACCGGGCTCCCAGGGGGCGTAATCGTATTGACCCGCTTTTTCGACGGGCAGATATATTTTCTTTTTAAGAGCGATGGCGGAGAAAAATCTGTCCAGCTCAGTTAAAGCAATTTTCTTTAATGACACGGCTCAGTTACCTCCTTTGTCGCTGACTGAATTCGGCTCGCGGTCTTCCTGAGTGAAGGTGATGAGCGGGCCGCGCTGGCCTGCTTCCTCTCCCGCGGTGTACGTGCCGTAGAATTCGTCAATGTCTTTGATGTATTTGCGGTTGAACAGGTGAAGCGGTATTCCCTGCGGGCAGACTCTCGTGCACTCGCCGCAGTCGGTGCAGCGGCCGGCAACGTGGAACGCCCTTATTATGTGGAACATTTTTTCTTCAAAACTGTCCGTGTTGGCCTTGGATGCCACGCCGGAAGCTGCATTGTCGAAAACGCATTTGCGGCACGAGCAGGCCGGGCAGGCGTTGCGGCAGGCGTTGCAGCGGATGCACTTGGAAAGTTCGCCCTGCCAGAAAGCAAAACGCTCCTCGGGAGACATTGCCTCCAGCGCACGTACGCCCTCGAAGCGGTCGCCGCGCGGACCTTCGTCTTCGTTTTCCGAGATCAGTTCGTCGTAGATCTTATGCGCCTTGCCTTTGCAGAACTCGCACTTGTTAACGAGCACGTCGTCAATATCGACCTCCCCGTCCCCGTACAGTGTGTATACGACGAGCGTCTTCCCGTCGCCTTTTTCGTCGATCCCGGTGATGCCTTTGAATCCGAGGGCTCGTACGCGGTCAATATCGCACATTCCTTCGCACCCGGCGCCTATGATATACACCTTTTCGCGATCGATCCTGTGTTCCGTTAGCAGCTGATTGAAGCTGTACGTGTCGCAGGGTTTTAAGATAACTAGTACTTTTCCGGCGCTTTCGAACGCGCTGTTTTTGATCATGTATTTGCTGAGGTTCGAGGCGCAGAAACGGTTGTATACGAGTCCGTCAAGAGACTCCGGGGTCTCGAAAATGTTCGGCTCCGCGTCGTAGAAGAACTCTCCGGCCTTCCAGCCTGCGACCTTGGTGACGGTGCCTTCGCGCATAAGTTCTTTTGCGCGCTCAATTATTTTCGCGCTTACTGCTTGCATCTCAGGTCACCTACTTTCACGTTTTCGCCAAGTTCGTATATTTTTGCGACAAAATCATTCATTACTTTCGAGAATCTTGCGCCTTCGGCCGCGGAGACCCATTCGACGCGCGTGCGTTCGCGCTCTACGCCGATGTAGTCAAGCATGCTGAACAGGAGCGTCATACGGCGGCGGGTGTAGTAGTTGCCCGTGCTGTAGTGGCAGTCTCCCGGGTGGCAGCCGCAGAGGA
Organism: Clostridia bacterium; assembly: GCA_017963755.1. Lineage (GTDB taxonomy): Bacteria > Bacillota > Clostridia > UBA1212 > UBA1255 > UBA1255. The sequence continues at coordinate 3,944 of JAGCTF010000171.1, forward strand.
TGACGCCGTCCGCGCCGCGTTCGAATGCTTTTAATATAAACATGGGGTTTACGCGGCAGGAGCACGGTACGCGTATTATTTTAACGTCCGCGGGGTAAGACAGCCTGGACGAGCCTGCCAGGTCTGCGCCGGCGTAGCTGCACCAGTTGCAGCAGAAAGCCACGATCTTCGGCTTCCACTCTTTCGCTTCGGCATTGACGGCCGTATCAACAGTATCGTTTACAGACATATCGCTTCCACCTCCGCCATGATCTGTTTGTTAGAAAAGCCCTTGAGATCCATTGCCCCCGACGGACAAACGACGGTGCACGCGCCGCAGCCCTGGCAGAGCGCTTCATTGACCAGCGCAACGCGCCGCGTCTCTTTCACGCCGTGGTCGTTGATGAGGTGCGTGTCGTACGAGATCGCGCCGTACGGGCAGACTTTTTCGCAGCAGGAGCAGCCGTTGCACAGAAGTTCGTCGGAATGCGCCACGCACGGGTTGGTGGTGAGTTTATCCTTGCACAGAAGGCCGATGACCTTCGACGCCGCGGCACCTGCCTGAGATACGGTCTCGGGTATGTCTTTCGGTCCCTGGCAGACGCCTGACAGGAATATGCCCGCGGTGGGGCTCTCGACCGGTCTCAGCTTCGGGTGCGCTTCGGTGATGAAGTCGTTCGTGTCAATGCTCGCGGTGAGCATGTTGGCCACTTTTCGCGCCGTGGGATCGGGCTCGATCGCGGTCGCCAGCACGACCATATCGGTGTTCAGAATGATCTGTTCGTTCGCGATGAGGTCAACGCCTCTTACGACAAGGTGTCCGTCTTCTTCCCATACTTTTCCGACCTGGCCTTTGATGTAGTCAACGTCGTACTGTTCGGCTGCGCGTCTGTAGAATTCGTCGAAATTCTTAC
>JAGCTF010000172.1 GCA_017963755.1 Clostridia bacterium
GATTTAGGTGTGTTTCCGGCTGTGTTTCCGATGCCGGTGCTGATGATAGCGACATACGGCGAGGACGGAACGGTCGACTTTATGAACGCGGCGTGGGGCACGGCGTGCGGTATGGACAAGGTCGCGCTGTGCATATACGGGCACGAAACGAATAAAAATATTGACCGCACGAAAGCATTTACGGTGGCGATCGCAGACGCGGCGCATATGGCCGAAGCGGATTATTTCGGGATCGCGAGCGCAGGGAAGGTCAAGGACAAGTTTGCCCGCACCGGCTTGACGGCGACTAAGAGCGCGTGGGTCAATGCTCCGGTGATCGAGGAGTTTCCGGTGACAATGGAGTGCGAGTATGTCGAGACGGTCAATACCGAGGGCGTGACGTGTGTTGTTGGCCGCATCGTGAACGTGACGGCGCGCGAAGAGGTGCTCAACGAGCGCGGCAAGATCGATGCTTCTAAGCTTGATGCGATCCTGTTCGATCAGTTCGGGAACAAGTATTTCCGCATCGGTGAGGAGGCCGGCGGGGCCTGGAAGGCCGGGAGAAAGTTCAATACGAAATGACCTGACGCGCCGCGCATGCGCGATCGCTTGCGTCGCACCGCACTTGCGGCAAGGGTTTGCGGATAATGATTCGCCGCGCCTGTGCGAGCGCCATGGCGCCGCCCGGCGGGGAGAATAGGGTAAAAAAGTTAAGCGGATCGCTCGTTTTCCGCTTAACTTTTTTGTTTGGAAGGGTGCCGCCGCCTTTATTTAATTTGCGGCCTATCGGGAAGTCGAAAATACGGCCGCAGCTCTGTCTTTTTTCATTTTCGGCCGTATCGGTGAAGAAGGTGGTACGGCCGCATTCCTTCTTTGCCCTATTTGCGGCCGTCTAAATGAGCAAAAAGGCCGCTTTTCAACCTTTTGATTTTTGGCGAAGCCGAATGAATAGCTAAGAATTTTGTTTGACCGAAATGCGAACCGATTCCGGGGTTCGCATGAGACCCAAAATTCGTGCTATCATTCGGCTTCGCCTCTTAACTCTCAACTATGAACTCTTAACCGTGCTGTCATTCGGTTCCGCTCGTTGCCAGTTTCTCGTTACTAGTTCCTGCTTCTACGCACAATTACTTGACGCCGAATCATTCGGAATGTATAATTTGCACATATAGACCACTTAATTGGAGGCTAAACACAATGCGTAAAATTGTTCCATTTTTAATTGTCGCAGCGCTCGTCATCTCGATGTTCGCTATCCCGGCAGCCGCAGATTCGTCTGTATCTGAATTCACAGACTTTTCCGGCACACTGATCGTCCTTTGGGACTGGATCCTTGTTGACAAAACTTCTCACGAGCCCATGTCATATCTCGAAGATTACGGCGCCGTCGGAGGCCCCGCTACCACCGTCGGAGTCAGCGGCTGGACCGCAAACACCGCTATGGAGATCGCGTCGCTCGGATATATGATCGACGACGGCGAGCCGGTTATGAGTGCAGATTTCAAAGCCAATACCGGTGATGACGTTATTAACGCCGCTCAGGGCGCAGGCTGTGAGTACGTAACGCGCTACAAGATCGACGTTAACGTTGAAAGCCTTACTGGCGATCACGATATCGAGTTCCTCATCGGACTTGAAGACGGCAGCATCTACAAGATGAATACACAGATCGGCACGCCGGTCGCTTACACGTACAGCGCGGACGGCAGCGCGGTCAACGCCACGCCGGAGCCTACTGCGACACCCGAGCCTTCTGAGCTTGACAACGCCCCCGGCCCGATCTTCCGCTTCAATGACGAAGATATTTACGGAAATTTCTTCGGCCCCTTGATCAACCAGATCGAAAGTGTAGAATTTGACAGCGAAAAAGGCTGCTATTTGATCAGTATGGAAAAAGTCGGCGATCCCTGGGTATACCTCGGTTTCGCAGCTCTTGCCGCAGAATATGACGAATTCGTTGTAGATGCCGATACTTATAAGATCCTTCAGATCGGCGTACGCTTCCCCTCCGCAGTAGGAAGCCGCGGTCAATTCTATTTCCAGACCAGCGAGAATACAGGCGTTGACGAAGCGAAAGATATGATATTCAACTACAATAAAACTGATGAGATCCAGTACGTCAATATCAATCTCGGCAGCAACAAGCGCTGGACCGGCACAATGTCCGACTGCCGCCTTGACCCGTTCTCCGAGTGCAAAGAGCCTTGCGACTACGAGTTATATTATATGGCATTCTTCACCAACGAAGCCGCTGCCAATGAATTCGGTGATAAATGGATCGCCACCGGCGAGATCGTTGTCCCGACCGCCGCTCCGACTCCCACCAAAGCTCCTACTCCCGAGCCTACTGCCACTCCCGAAGTGATCCCGACCGAAAAAGTCGAACCTACGGAAGCCGCTCAGCCCGGCACTGACAAACCCGAAGAAAAACCCACGTCTGCCGCTACCGACAAACCCGCTGACGATAAAAAAGCAGATAATAAAGGCCCGAACGCAGGCGTTATTATCGGGATCGTTGCCGGCGTCGTAGTTATCGCCGCAGCCGTCATCGGGATCGTGCTTTCGAAGAAAAAGAAGAAGTAATAACGTAATAACGTTATAATTGCCCCGGCTTCCTGCCGGGACAGGCGCGCCGCGCAGCAGGGTCCGCATATGGCCGGGCCCGGAAGCGCGGCGCTTTTTATGCAGGTTGCATTGCCGGCGCGCCGGTGGTAAAATACTTGCCGCAGCGCAGCAATGCGTGCATCTTAGACCAAGAGCGAAGTTCGGCCTCTAAATCCTTCGCTATACAAAACAAAACCAAGGAGAATCAAATCAGATGAAAAAGAAACTTCAATTGACCCTGGCGCTGTTCCGCGCCATCCCCTCACCCGTTGTCGCGCTGTTCGCGATATCCGTCATCACAATGAATCTGCTCGCTAATAAAACACTCGTGCAGACACAATATCTGGCGCTCGACGGCGGCATACTCGTGTCCTGGCTGTCATTTCTGTGCATGGACGTTGTCACCAAACACTTCGGCCCGAAAGCCTCGACCAAGCTGTCGGTTTTCGCGATGCTCACGAACCTGCTCGTTTGCCTGATATTTTATATTGTCAGCGTGATCCCGGCGCACGGCGTTGACGCGGACTACACCGAATTCAATTCGATATTCGGCGGCACGTGGTTCATACTGCTCAGCAGCACGATCGCGTTTATGTGCTCGGCGCTGATCAACAACTTCCTGAATTTCGCCGTGGGCAAGCTTTTTGCTAAAAATCCCGAAGGGCGTGCCGCATTTTTCGTGCGCAGCTACGTATCCACGTTTATCGGCCAGTTTGCGGACAATCTTATTTTTTCGCTCCTTACGTTCATGCTTTTTGCTCCGATATTCTGGAACGGATTCCACTGGACCCTCATCCAGTGCATCACCTGCTCGCTTGTGGGGGCAATGCTCGAACTGCTGATGGAGGTCGTTTTCTCCCCGATCGGCTACGCTGTCTGCCGCTTCTGGCGCAGGCATGACGTGGGCGGTCAATATTTTGCGCTGGAAAAGGAGCTTACCGGAAAGGAGACCCTGAAATGAACGGAGAACTTATTGCCCTCGTCACCGGCGCCTCGCGTGGCATCGGGCGGGCGGCGGCGCTGAAATACCTGATCGGAGGGGCGAAAGTGTACGGCATCGACGTGCTCGAAAGCAGTATTGACCACCCCGCCTACACCCATTTCGTCGCCGACGTCTCAAAACCCGAAACGCTGCCGGAGCTCGATCCTCTCCCGAATATCATCTTCTCGAACGCAGGATTGCAGAATTCCCCCGACGACATCGGTGTGAATCTGCGCGGCACCATAAACGTTGCCGAAAAGTACGCGTTTCACGAGAGGATAGGCGCGGTGCTGTTCAACGCCTCCGCATCTGCACATTCAGGCTTTGAATTTCCGGAGTACGCGGCGTCAAAAGCAGGCGTTATCGGATATATGAAAAACGTGGCGGCGCGGCTCGCGAAGTACGGTGCAGTGGTCAATTCGATCTCTCCCGGCGGCGTGCTCACCGCCTCCAACGAGCCCGTGACGTCAGACCCCGAACTTTGGTCGCAGATAATGGCCGTCACCCCGTTAAAGAAGTGGGCAACGGAATCCGAGATCGCCGAGTGGGTGTGGTTCCTGACCGTTGTGAACCGCTCCGCTTCCGGCATCGACGTGCTGATCGACAACGGCGAGCTCGGGCTTAATTCTACATTCGTATGGCCCGGGTGATGTTCCCGCAGGCTTGATTGATCCCGCCAAAACACTTGATTTATTCTGCAGGAGGCTCCGGATGTCAACATTTCAGATCGCTTTAACTAACGTACTGGTAACGCTCGTATGCATTGTCCCCGGGTTCGCACTGTGCAAATTCCGCAAAGCTTTCGCGGATCACTTGCCCACGATCTCGGCGATCCTCGTTTACGTCGGTACACCTTTCCTCGAATTCACAAGTTTCGCGTCGCTGAAGTACGAGCGGTCTCACCTGCCGATTCTGGGGCTGTTTTTCCTGATCTCCCTGTTCGCTCAGCTCTCGTTCTGCCTGCTCTTCTACCTCATCGCCGGAAAACGCCGAAACGAGCGCAAAACACGCGTAATAAACGTTGCCTCCGTACTCGGAAACGTCGGATACTTCGGCCTCCCGATAGTGCGCGCTCTCCTGCCTGACGAACCGCTGGCCGTCTGCTGCTGCGTGATGTTCATCGTTTCAATGAATATCGTCACGTTCACGCTCGGCGTATTCCTGCTCACCGGCGATAAAAAGCACATCTCGGTGCGTTCGGCACTCATCAACCCCGCCACGATCGGGCTGGCAATATCCCTCCCGTTCTACTTTTTCGGCTGGGGCGAACACCTCCCTGCCGCCGTCACTTCGATGGCGGGCAATATCGCAGGCATGACTGCTCCGCTCTGTATGTTCATAGTGGGCGTGCGCCTTGCCTCCTCTAAACTGTCCGACCTCGTAAAACGGCCCGGAGTCTATCTGGCCGCCGGACTTAAACTGATCGTTTTCCCGCTGTTCTGCTACGGACTCGTGATGCTGCTTCCGCTCCCGTCCGCGCTGCGCTTCACGCTGGTCATGCTGGCATCCGCGCCGTGCGCATCCCATACGCTCAACTTCTCCGAAATATATCACGTCGATCCGGAGATTGCCGCGAACTGCATACTGATCTCCACGCTTATCTGCTTCCTGACGCTGCCGCTTATGACACTGCTGCCGGGACTCTAATATAACAGATCGGGCTGAAGACCGCTAAAAAAACCCCGCGTACGCAAATGGCATCCGCGACGTTTTTTTACATATGCTTTTTGATCCGCGCTTTTAGGAAGCGTACACCCCGATCTCGCCGAAACCCGTACCGCCGCCGGGTTTATTGTCAAACAGCCTGATCTGAATGTAGCGTGCATTGACCGCGCCGAAACAGCATACGTACGGTTCTTCTATATATTTAGGGGTTTTTGCCGAGACCCTGGCGACCTCGGTGTAATTAACGCCGTCTTCTGACACGGAAACGGAGAACTTGTTGCAGAACTTGTCGCCGAGATCGTACTGGCCGCCCAGCTGGATCCTGCCGACGGAAACGGTTTCGCCCAGATCGATCAGCAGCCTGCAGTCCTTGTCGCCTGCCCCGGAGATCCAGTAGCCGTTGTCGGAGCTGCCGTCGGTCAGATAATGCGTTCCGACATTGCCCTTGCTCCAGAATTCCGCCTGCGACGAAGATACGTAGACCGCTTTCCCGAGGGCAAGATTTTCGCTCTTTTCCGCCACTGCGGCCGCGTCAACGCCGTCGGGCAATATTATCAGCACGCACCCGCCCGGTTCGACCGTCACGGAATAACCGCCGTCTTCGCCCGGTGAGAGCGCATCTTCTTCAGCCTTAAGCGGATCGTACAGATTCAGCCCGCTTACCGCTTTTGTCAACGTAAACCGGAAGCTTACCGGGTCGCTATCCAGATAACTCTTATTCGTTATAAGAATGCGCTGGCGGTTCGAGCCGTCATTGGCCCTGTACAGCGTGTAGATAGCCTTATTATTGTCCCCCGGCTGCAATATAAAGCTCTCCGGGACCGTCTGCGTACCGCCTTCCTTATTCGTATGGTAAACTTCGATCGCGTCAAAATCGCCCAGATAGGGGCCAAGATTTTTGATCATTTTGTTGGTCTTTACTATGTCTCCGTGATTATCCGCAGGCTCGAAATCCGGGCCTACCAGACCCGTTCTGAACGACTCGCCCTCATTCCCGATCGGCGTAAGCGCCACGAACCATTTATAGTTCTTCATACCGTACGCAGCGCCCAGCGAGGCATTGTAGCGCAGCTCTTTTTCGTAGAGCAGCGGGTATGCGCCCTTGATTATCATACTTTGCAGATAATAACCGGTATCGGCGTTATACTTGATACCAGCGTCGCGCACCATATCGATCGCTCCGTAAAATCCGGTGACAAAAGTGTTATTGATGCGGAACGGGTAGAAGTCAAACGAAAGGAAACGCATTCTGCGGGTCCCGCCGGCAATGGCCGCGTATTCGGTGTAGTATTCTTCTGTGCCTCCGAAGTTGAACGGCGGCAAAAGGTTCAGATGCGGTATCAGGTGAGGGTTATATTCCTGGATCAGTCTGTGTACTTTTGCGTATTGCGTGTATTCTTCGTGAGGTTCATCGCAGAGGTAGAGGCCGTACAGTCCGGCGCGGTTCTCGTATTTTTGAACGATCGAGAGGATCTCCTTATCTGTCATCTTGAGGTAGCCGCCTTCGCCGCCCTCCTGGTCGCAGACCGAGTAAGAAAGGCCAAGTTTGTTGCAAAGGTATATCATATACATTGTGACGTTGTTTCCTACTTTATCGTGGAATCGCGTGTCTTCGATATATTCTACACCTGCGTCTTTAAGGATCTGCAGCCCTTTTACGTACGTTTCGGGTGTCCCGAAGGATGAGTGGTAAAAGGCACTGATGCGGAATTCGTCTTTTATCTCTTCTTTTACGGTCACGCGGCAGGCGGCGCGGTCTTTACCGTCATAGACGTAGATGACCGTTTCGCCGGGAGATGCGGGCGTGATCAGGCCTTTGGAGCTGACTTTTGCGATCGACGGATCTGCAGAGAAAAATTGCAGTTTTTTTCTTGTTTTAACAGGCGTACCGTCTCTGTAGTACAGTACTTTCAACTGCTGCGTGGTGTCCGGGGCGCGGTAGAGCCAGATATCGCTGCGATTCAGGATCATATTGTCCCCGGTATCGATCTTTGCGATCACTTCGAATTCGGCCAGCGCGATATACGCGCCTTTTTCGTCATCGTAGCCTGCCGTTCTGGTTACAAGCTTTACGTACGACGCTTCAGCGGGGTCGAAATTGACCGCAAATCCATGTGCGGCCTGTTCGGAGGACGCACCGTTCACCGAGGCCGCGATCGTAAAGTTTTCGTTGTCCGTAGAGATCAGAATATCAAAATCTACCGGAAAGCCCTTTTCCTCGCCCTTGAGCGGGTACAGTTTCACGGCTTCTACCGTATAAGTTCCGGCGAGATCGAGCAGGACGTATTGGGGCGCGGAGCGATCGTAGACCTCTTCCCATCTGGTGGTAAATCCGCGGGAAAGATCTCCGTCGTTCAGGTAAAGGTTCGAAAAACCTTCGTCATATTTTGAGGATGAGGCAACCGCAAAGCCTTCGCGTGCCACGTTTGAGGAGTTTAAAGGAGTTTCGGTAAAAGGCGGTACGGTTCCTGTTTCTTCGGCGGGTTCAGGCCCGCAGGCGCTAAAAACCATAACAATAGTCAGCATTAACAAGATAAGCAAAGCCTTTCTTGACATAATACTTTTCCTTTCATATCAGATATTCGGTTTTTTATCAATTATTAAACAAATCAATTATTATTTGCTTATTTTGAACGCGGGCATAGGAATTCCGTCGCTGCTGGCAATATTTGCGTTTTTCACCGAGCCGTCGTGGACCATTCCGTACGAGATGCCAACGATCTCACGGGTACCGCTGATCTTAACTGTTGCCCCGTCGATCCATTCATAATCGCAATACATCTTGTCCCCGTATTCATCGATCGCGTATAACCCGACGGGAGCGTCTCCGGAAAGAAACGTTACGCCGTCGCCGACGTTTTTGAAGGTAATGGTAACGGTATTGTCCTTGCCCCACTTGATCTTATCAGGCTCCGGAGCGAGCGAATGCTGTTCGTCGCTCTGCCCGTAGACAACGCACGCCGCGATCTTCGCCGCGCGCTTGCCGAGCTCAAATTTATAGCACGGATGCGCCCAGTCGGGGTCCTTCGCCACGAAGCCCTGATCCATCGCGGTGACAATGTACGAGTTCGTCATCATCCGGTTCGCGTCAAATTGTGCGGCGCGTATGTCGGGCAATTGCGGCCAGTTCTGTTCGCCCATGATCCCGTGGCTGCTAAGCTGCACGTTGATGAACGGGAAGCAGAGCCCCCATGCGTGGCGGTATGCGCTGACGGTCTCTTTAAGGTTTCTCGCATAGACCTTGTACTGGTCTCCGCCGCTCTCGCTCTCGCCCTGGTAGAAGATCATTCCGGTGATCTTATTGCGTGTAAACGGGTGCAAAAGCGTGTTGTAGAATCCGCTCACCGGCACAGACGCCCCAACTTTAAAGCCAAGCTTTTCGGCGGTGGCGTTAGGCATAAGTTCGTGAAGCGTAGAACCGCCGGAAGCCGCCTCGACGAGGCCGAGCGGTACGTCAACGGTGCGGCTCAGTTCTTTTCCGAAATAGTACCCGAGCGCAGAGAAAGGCTGTACCTGCGATGGCATCGTTCTGCTCCAGGAAGTCTTTCCGATGACGTCCTCCTGCGGCTTCGTGACGTCCACTTTTCCGCTTTCGTGTGCGTCCATTACCGACTGACGGGTCTGGGTGTAAATACGGATCGCATCTTCTTTATGGATCTCTTTGCTGTATTCCGGGTATTTCATAGAGGCGAAAGCATACGTTAACTCGGCGTTGGACTGGCCCGAGATCACCCACACGTCGCCGACAAGGATATCGTCAAAGCTCTTGCTGTTTCCGCTTTTTGTGTGAAGTTCGAGCGTCTGCTCCTCGTGCGTCGCTTCGTGAGAGGAGAAAGACATCTCCCAGCCTCCGTTCTCGTCAACGACTGCGTAACGCTCTTCGCCCATAAAACTGCCGTAGATCACGCCGCCCGGCTTGTCCGCGCGGCCGAAAACGTTGAAATAAGAATTGCGCTGTACGACCATGTGCGACGAAATCGTGCCGTTTACGGTAAAATCGAACTCCTCACCGCTGTCGGAAGGCTCCGGCTGCGGTTTAAGCGGCTGGGGGGCAATATTCGTTGTAGGCAGTTTGAGGTCCGGGTCGCTTTTTGCTCCATTACATCCGGCAGCGGCCAGAACGGTCAATACAACAGCGACCATCACGGCGATAACTGCCGCTTTTTTTGCTCCGGATTTTCCGCCGTCAATTTTTTTCGTATTTTTCGCGTCTGCTTTTTTCAACATAGTCAATCCCCTTTTGGATCCAGTTTGCGTATGATTCGCGGATCATTTCTTTTTCTTTTTAACGCCAACTATGATAGCGACAACGGCGCATACGACAACGACCGCGCCTGCGATTATGCCGGCGATTGCGCCTTTCGAAAGACCCTTCTTCCCTTCACTTTCTCCGCTTTTATCCTTACCGCTGTTGTCCTCGCCGCCGTTGTTCGCGGTGGGTTCGGAAACGGGTTCGTCCGTTGCCGGAACGTCAGTCGCAGGAATGTCGGTAGCCGGAATTTCCGTTGCCTCCTCTGTAGGTGCGGCTGTCGGTTTTTCCGTGGGTTCCGCGGTCGGACCGGGTGTCGGAAGTTCTATAGCGTGGTCGGTGCCGTCGATCAGCAGTATCTCGGAGTACGGGAACCAGCTTTCATTTTCGGTATCGTCGAAATAGAACATCGCATCAAATGCGACGTCGTCGATCGTTCCGCCCCATGCGCCTATCGGATCGTCTTCCGCTACCATATAGATCACGTATTTTCCGGGAGGAAGTATCACGCCGAAATCCATAACGATATTGATATTATCAACGTGCTGTTCTTCGCGGAAGGTACCGAGCGGGGTCCCTTCGACCGTCGTGTCGTAGTCTCTGTTCCATGCGTAGATCGTCGCTTCGAGGTTGGAGTTTTCCTGTGCGTTCCACGTCGGAGCGGCACTCAGCACGTATCCGAAGAACGATTTGCCCTCCGGCACGGTAAATTCTATTGCCGAGCTGTAATGATTTACGAAGTTCTGAGGATCGGAGCCTCTGGGGCTCACAACGTATTTTACGGGAACGATCTTGGTCTCGTCAAACAGCGTGACTTTTCCGGCTTTTTCGTCTTCGGCAAAAGCGTTTGCTTCGTCAGCGGTCTTGAAGAATGCCACGTACGAGTAATCCATCCATTCGATCGCGTTGAGGTCAATTCGGAAGAATACTACTTTCTGTGCTTCTTCGTCGAAGCATGCGAAGCCATTCTGGCTGAAATCGTATACTAAATACTGCCATTCTGTTCCGGATGCGGGAAATTCCTGGTCAGTGTAGGTGCCCGGCTGCCCGGCACCGATCGCCGCCGTGGTGAAGAAAAACTGACCTACGCCTCCGGCCGAGCGGTATTTGAGCAGCAGTACAGGGTGGTCAAGCGTAGGTCCCCAGCCATTCTCCGGGAACAAGTACGCGTCGTCCGTGCCTTCGTCACCGACAATATGAAGGTATTTTACGCCGTTCTCCGTTTCGGGACTGCCGACGCAATTGATCGCGGTGTAGTCATCCATACATGTTTTGTAAAAGTCAGGAAGTGCGGCGCTTTCCGCTTCTGCTCCGGTTCCTGCTTCTTCGGCGAATGCTGCACCTATGCACGTCATGCACAGTGCCAGCGTCAACAAGAATGCAAAGATTTTTTTCATTTTGCTTCCTCCTTATATTGAGCGCGCAACTGTTTTGCTCCGCCCGCGCCATATTGAATCTGTTAAAATTGTAGCATTTTTTGATGGCGGTTTCAACTTTTTTGGCAAGTGGCAAGTTGCAAGTGGCAAGTGGTAAGTGATAAGTTGCAAGTGGCAAGGGGCAAGGGGCAAGTGGCAAGGGGCAAGTGGTAAGTGATAAGTTGCAAGGGACAAGGGGCAAGGGGCAAGGGGCAAGTGGGCGAACCGAATGATAGCACGGATTTTGGGTCTCATGCGAACCCCAGAATCGGTTCGCATTTCGGTCACGCACGAACCGGATGATGACACGAATTTTGGGTCTCATGCGAACCCCAGAATTGGTTCGCATTTCGGTCACGCACGAACCGGATGATGACACAAATTTTGGGTCTCATGCGAACACCGGAATCGGTTCGCATTTCGGTCAAAGCACGAACCGGATGA
>JAGCTF010000025.1 GCA_017963755.1 Clostridia bacterium
CCGACTGGGTCAACGTTTTCCAAGCCGCATATCGTGATGGCGTGGTCCGCGGAGTCGCGCATGACCTCGAATACGATCTCTTTGTACCCCTTCACGCTCTTCTCAATGAGCACCTGGCTGACGGGGGAGAGGTTGAACGCGTTAGGACCGAGGTCTTCCAGCTCCTCTTCGTTATTCGCAAAGCCTCCTCCGGTGCCGCCCAGCGTGAACGCGGGCCTAAGCACGACGGGGTAGCCGATCTCTTTCGCGGCCTTCCTGGCCTCGTCCATATTATACGTGATCTGGGAGGGGATAACGGGCTCGCCGATCGACTGACACATCTCTTTGAACAATTCGCGGTCCTCGGCTCGCTCGATGCTCGAAGCCGGTGTTCCGAGCAGCTTCACTCCGCACTCTTTAAGAACGCCCTTGCGGTCAAGCAGCATCGCGAGGTTCAGTCCGGTCTGTCCGCCGATACCGGGGACAATAGCGTCCGGCCGCTCGTACCTGAGTATTTTTGCTATGTATTCGAGCGTCAGCGGTTCCATATATACTTTATGGGCAATGGACGTGTCGGTCATTATGGTCGCGGGGTTGGAGTTGCAAAGTATTACCTCGTACCCTTCCTCTTTTAGTGCGAGACACGCCTGCGTTCCCGCGTAGTCAAATTCCGCCGCCTGTCCGATGACGATCGGGCCGGAGCCGATGATCAGCACTTTTTTTACATCCGTACGCTTTGCCATAAAAAGAACCTCCTTGAGTAGTCAGCCTGCCTCGGCGGGCTTATAAAAAAGCGGGGAGTCACCCCGCGAGATCTGAAACGATAGTTCCGTATAATTTCCATCCATCGAAGGGAGTCGCCTTGCCCTTCGAAACGAACGACGCTGAATCGACCGTGAATTCATTGTCAAGATCCCAGTTAAACGGCATTATGCCGCCGGTCGGGATGCCGAAGCGCTTTGCGGGCGACCCGGACATGAGCCTTACAAGTTCATCGAGGGTGATGATGCCTGTGCGCACCAGTTTGGTATACAGTACCGGGAAAGCGGTTTCGAGCCCTACGATCCCGAACGCGCTGCCCTCCAGGCCGCGGCTTTTTTCTTCGGCGCTGTGCGGCGCGTGATCTGTCGCGATCATATCCACCGTGCCGTCAATTATTCCTTCTATGAGCGCGTCGCGGTCGTCCGGGGAGCGGAGCGGGGGATTCATCTTGAACCTTCCGTCTTCCTGAAGATCCTCGTCGGTGAGGACAAGGTAGTGAGGCCCGGTCTCGCACGTGACGTTGACGCCGCTTTTCTTAGCCTGCCTGATCAGTTCTACGCTTTCTTTTGCGGAGACGTGGCATACGTGGTACGCAGCGCCGGTTGCGGCTGCCAGGTCAAGGTCGCGGTATATCGGCCTCCATTCGCTTTCGCTGCAGATGCCCCGGTGACCGTGTTTTCTGGCATAAGCGCCGTCGTGTATATATCCGCCGCGCAGCAGGGAATTATCCTCGCAATGTGCCGCGATAAGTTTTCCGAGAGCTTTCGCTCTGCGCATCGCCTCACGCATCAGTTCCGCAGACTGTACTCCGCGGCCGTCGTCCGAAAAAGCTATGACGTACGGGGCAAGTCCTTCCAGATCTGCCAGCTGTTCGCCTTTTTCATCTACCGTGATGGCGCCGTAAGGCAGTATTTTTAGTGTTCTGCTAACGCCGCACTTGCTGCGTGAACTTTCTTCGACAGCTTTTACCGCCTCTTCGATAGCCCTGAGTTCCGGCTCGAGCTTACGGAGGCTGTCAGGCACGGGGTTCAGGTTAGGCATCGTGCATACTGCTCCGTATCCGCCTGCGATCGCCGCGGCAGCTCCTGTCGCCATCGTTTCTTTATACGAAAAACCCGGCTCCCTGAAGTGCACGTGCACGTCAACGAAGCCGGGTAATGATACGATATTGTTCTGCCTTGAATCGGCCATTGTGTCTGAGTACCTTTCGTCTAAAGAGAAGGGCGCTGTCCGGGTCAATCTCTGCCGGTGTTTCTGCAACATCATCTGGTGCAGGCCCGGCGGTTATAATACCACATTTTGTGGACGGACGCAATAGCGATTTTAACGGCGAAATAAAATTTATATAGCAGTGTTCAGCCGCTTTCAGGCGTAATCGGAAGGGAAGCTCATGCGCGGTAATCGTTGTCCGACGCCTCTGCGGTATTATCACGCTGGCTGTCAATGAACTCCTTCGATTTTGCCTTGTCCTTCTCGTTCGGCGCATTGAAAGCGGTTGGCTGGTGGACAACGACCTGCGTGAACGGAATATTGATGCCGTGCGCGTCGAACAGCAGTTTGAACTCTCTGTTCATATCTCTTTCCACCTGGAACCGGTTCGCCTCTTCGCACCTTGCCACAAACTTGAGCGATACGCCCGAAGCGCCGAGCTCGGAAACGCCCTTGTAGAACGGTCCTTCCACGATATCCGGTATTGCCGCGCCTATCTCTTCGATATGATCCTTAACGACCGCTTCGACGCGCTCGATCGACTCACCGTACTCGATCTGTACGACGCACGGAACGAGTGTCAGATGGTCGGTGAGGTTGATGACGGTCCGGAGGTCGGAGTTGTTCATGATCTTGAAATTACCGCTCGTATCTTCGAATCTCGTTGTCCGTATGCCGATCTCGCGCACCGTGCCGCGGAAGCCGTCAACGATAATGATATCTCCGACGTCGAATACGTTCTCGAACACGATGAACAGGCCCGAGATTATGTCTTCGATCAGCGGCTGAGCTCCGAGGCCTACGATCAGGGACAATATCCCGATGCCTGCGAGCAGCGTGCCGGTGTCAACGTTCAGTGCCCTCAGCGACGCGAATATGAATATCAGCACCGACAGATATTTTATGAACGAGCTGAGCAGGTTAAATATCGCCTTGCCCTTTTTAATAAACGTGAGCACCCAGCTGATGAACAGCCTGATCAGATAGCCTATCGTGATAAAGAAGAAGCCGTAGCTGATTATCCTTATCCATTTGACGTAGTCTCCGGCGCCGCTGAACGGATTCAGGCTTCTGTAAAAGACGCTGTTCTCGCCGAAGATCCAGCGTCCCCCGATCAGAAGAATGAAATAAACTGCCGCTAAGCAAAGGAGCAGCACGGTGATAACGGTACTGACCGTCTTCTGAACTTTTTCCGGTTTTTCTTTGAAAGTGATCATTGTTCAATTTCCTTTCTGTCTGAAACTGTATAAAGCTGCATTTATTCTGAGTTTAATCAGATATGTATATTGTCTGAAGGAAGTTGTCCGGCGAGAATGTGCCGCGATAGATTATTATGTACACCGGTCCCGTAGAAGTATACGTAAAGTTTTCTATCCGTTTGCTGAATACTGATGTTGTGCCGAGAGATTCTGTTCTGAGCTGCCTGGTCGTATCAGAAGCAGCGACAACGGTGATGAAGCCTTCGATGGATGTTCCGTCCGGCGGCATATACGTACATCTGAAAGCCCTGGTAACAGTATTGCCGTTAAAGACCGCGTCGCCATCTTCATATGCCCAGGCGTATCCGAAATCAGGATCTTCAGTTACGTTGAAATTCACTTCAGACGTTATCTTTCTGCCTGAAGCCGTGAAGAGGTCTGCCAGTGCCGCCCGGGCAACTGTATTATCTACGTCCCTCGCATTTTCTACGTACGTCCGCATCTCTTCGTAATCATATCCGTCTGTCGTATACATAGCGACTTTGTAATTTCCTGCGGGGATCTCGCTGTTGTCTGCGAAAATGAAGAAGTCAATATCTGTACTTTTCGTAAATTCGAAAACAGTATCTTCGATCCCTATACCGGAGACTACTATGTCCGCAACTTTTCCGGAGGAGTCTTTAAAAATGAGTGCGGTCCAGCGAAGTTTGCCCTCCAGATAAACGTTTTCCTCCGCGTTCTCGAGAACGGTATCTATGTGTCCTGATTTGTAAATATACCTGTTCCTGGGATACGTTATACTGCTTTCGCTCCATTCGGAAGTCCGCGCTTCCTCGAGCGTTGCGGGTGCGTAACCGGTGTGCTCCATAGAGAATGAAGGCCTCGTCTTTCCGCTCAGATTCGTGCTGAGTGTGTCAACGGTGCTGCCTGAAGACGTGATCTTCACCGAATAAGTGTCCGTGTACGCTATATCGTTTGCCGCGGCGTAGAACCTTCCGGAAGCGGGAGAGGTGACGGGTATGGCCTGACCGAGGCTGTCGGTGATGGTCAACGTCGCGTTCGGATATAAAGCTTTGAATTCGTCGGTCAGTGTGAACGTCGCATTGCCCGAGCCGTCCTGCGACAATGAGAACGAAGAGATGGTGGTTACGCTCGTTGACGCGGCGGTCCGGCTGCAGGAAGTATCATAGACGGAAACGGTATACGTTGTCCTCGGGCTCAGCCCCGTGAGCGTCGCGGAAGGCGAGGAGGATGACAGATCGGCGTTGACGCGTGTCCCGTTCAGCCTGAGTTCGAGAGTATTGCCGTCAGGATTGCTTACGCTCATCTTAACAGTTGCCTTGTTGAAGCCGGGATCGACCTGAGTAAATGATACCGTCGCCGGGGTGCGCGCCCTTGCCGCAAACGAGCGGGTGAATACGACAGAACCGTCGTAATCGAGGAATTCTACCGTGTGCGTCTGGCCGGAAACGAGGCCGGTCCTGCTGAGTGTGTATGTGCTGCCGCTTATTGACCGCTCTATGACCGTGCCGTCGAAGCGGAGCTGAACTGTATTATTGTCCGGATTGGTAATGGCGAAGCGGATGGAGGCACTGTCGTATCCTATCGTTTCAGACGTGACTGATACGGAAGCGTGTGTCCTTGCCCTGGTCGAGAACTGGTGAGACAGTATGAGGCTGCCGTCCCAGTCGTAGAAATTGAGCGTATGGTTTGAATTTTCAGCCAGCCCGCTGAAAGCGCAGAGGATCTTGTTATTGCTGATATTGAAATCGCATGCGCTGCCGTCAAGGGTCGCGGTGACCGTGTTTCCGTCCGGATTCACGATGTTGAATTCCAGATCCGCCCAGGTAAGATCATTCGTGAATGAAGACAATGTGATCTGTACGCTTGAGCGTTTGGCCGTCGAGATGCTGCCGGAAAGCAGCTGTTTTCCGCTTTTATCAGTGACGGTGTAACCGTATTGCGTGTCGGGGGAGAGGCCGCCTGCGGTGACGGTCAGGTTCCCGCTTCCGTCGGAAGTGCCTGATACGATGCGGTCGTTTATAGATACGATGAGGTCCGCGGTGTCGATATTTGCAGCGGCGAACGTCAGCGTGACGGAGTCGAAACTTGCGCCCGAACTTGAGAGTGTTACGGCAGGTACGGGAGCGTCAGTAGGAGTGTCAGTAGGAGTGTCAGTAGGAGCGTCGGTCGGAGCGTCCGGAGTGATCCCGGGCGTCACGGTCGGGCTTTCAGTCGGAATATC
>JAGCTF010000173.1 GCA_017963755.1 Clostridia bacterium
CGGAAAGGCAGCCACACGTAATCCGCCTCCCGTGTCTTTTCCGGCGGGATCGCAGCCATTATTCTGCCCGCTTCAGCGCGTTCTTCTTCCGTCGCGTCCGGATCGAACATAATATCGAACGCTCTGGCGTATTCGGGATACGAAGCATCCATCGCGTCAGGCCTCCAGCGGTCTGCGCAGGCGATGTACAGGTTCTTCTTTCCCGGGACCTTGAACACGCTCGAGATCTGGCTGTGGAAAGAAGTACGGGTATTGTCCGCAGGATGAGGATCGCCCAGCACCGTGTAAGGACCGTGCCACGAATCTGCGACGGCGACCTCGGACGGATTGGGCAGGTAGCCCGTTGTCCCCGACGTAACGAGATAATGTTTGTGGCGGCGTATGAAATGCGCAGTCGCCTCGCGCACGTACGGAGGATGTGAATGCGGAAAATGCGTCGAATAATACCCCGTAACGTCCGTATAATCGTCGGTCAGATCGGCGCAGATCGTCTCAGAATGCACGCGCTCAAAATAGTAATATGCCTTTCCGTCGTCGGCAACGGCGAGGTCGAAATCTCCCGCGCTCATGCCGAGCGGTCTTAAGCCTTCGCGCACGATCTCGTACGGGCCGGTCAGGTTATCCGCCGTAAGCACAGTTTCCGTCTGCGAACCGTCTTTCTGCATGATTTTAAGCCAGCAAACGAACTTTCCCGTCCGTCTGTTGTAAATAATATGCGGCCTGTCCATCATTGACTTCGGATGGATCCCGGATGCTTCGTTCTCCGTATCCGGCGGGATTATAAGTCCCAGATCGTCCCAGTTATAGAGGTCCTCCGAGCGGTAGCAGCGCACGCCCCAGTGCCAGATGCCCTTCGACGGATCGGTAAATTCCTTGTTCTCGCCGTACCAGTAATAAGCGCCGTCAAGGTACATCACAGACCCTCCGTGCGCCTGGATCCTCTCCCCTTTTGTATCGTGCCAGACCTGGCCCGGCCTGATGGAATCGTAGCGTTTCATGCCAATTCACCTCTGTTCGAACAATATTCCCAGAACCTTCTGAACTCAAAATCCACAAGCTTTTTAAGCTCGTCGACCGAACCTTCGTTGACGATCTCGCAGTCCGCGATCTCGGCGTACTCGCGGTTTGACCATTGCGCCGCGATGCGCTTTTCAGCGACCTCCTCGGATATGTTCATGCGCCGCATCAATCGCTCTATGCGAATGTCGTCGTTCGCCGTAACCGCCCATATATAGTCGCACGTGTCGAAAAAGCCGTCCTCGATCGGGATAGGCACGTCCAGGACAATAAATTTGATCGATTCGTCGTCGGATTCGCGGTATTCGCGCACGCGCCGCTTTATCTCTATCGACACGTGTTTGTGGACAATAGCGTTAAGATCCCTGAGCGCCGCCGGATCGTTGAAAACGATATTTCCCAGCGCCGTCCGGTCGATCTCGCGGTCAGCGTCAAGTATTTCATTTCCGAAGCGGTCAACGACTTCTTCGTACGCGCTTCCGCCGCACATCTCCGTCTTTTTTGCGACCAGATCGGCGTCGATCACCCTGCCGCCCTTCGCCCTGAGCATCCTGCACACGACCGATTTACCTGTCCCCGTACCGCCTGTAACGCCAAGCACTTTAAGATCTCTCATAACTTATCTCCTCCCGGATCATTTTTTTGACCCGCTAAAACCTGTAATACTATTTTGAACTATCCGCTTATTTGCAGTAATACCAGCTCACGTCCGACTGCGACACCGAAACCTTGAGCGGCACTTTCAGTTTAAAGCAGTTCTCCATCTCTCTTTGAAGCAGCGCTGCGACTTCCTTCGCCTCGTCTTTTCTCGCGTCGATCAGCAACTCGTCGTGCACCTGCAAAATCAGTTCGGACTTGTAGCCTCCATCGTTGAGCGCCTTCTCCACGTTGATCATCGCAAGCTTTATGATATCCGCCGCAGTGCCCTGGACAGGCATGTTCATTGCCACACGCTCGCCGAACTGGCGCGTAGGATATTTGTTCGAAGGAGCGAGCTCCGGAAGCGGCCTCCTGCGCCCCATGAGCGTCACCGCAAAACCGTTTTCCTTCGCGAACGCCACGCAGTTTTCCATAAACGCCTTGATACCGGGGTAATGGCTGAAATAATTGTCGATCAGCTGCTTTGCGGCGTAATTTGAAATACCGAGGTCGCGTGCGAGGCCGAAGTTGCTTATTCCGTATACGATGCCGAAATTGACCGCTTTCGCCCCGGAACGCATCTGCGGCGTAACCATTTCGAACGGAACGCGGTTAACGACCGCGGCAGTCGCAGTGTGTATGTCGAAATCGTTTTCAAAATTGGTGATCATCAAAGGATCGCCTGACATTGACGCCAAAACCCTCAGCTCGATCTGCGAATAGTCCGCATCGATCAGCACGTGACCGGCGTCCGAAGGCACGAACGCTTTGCGGATAAGCTTGCCCAGCTCGCTGCGCACCGGTATGTTCTGCAGGTTCGGTTCGGACGAGGACAATCTTCCGGTGGCGGTGAGGTTCTGGTTGAACGTCGAACTTACGCGGCTCGAAGAGGGGTCAATTACCGCGAGCAGTCCGTCGATGTACGTAGATTTCAGTTTCGTGTTCTGCCTGTATTCGATTATGCACGGAACTATCGGATGGTCGCCATACAGCCCCTCGAGCACGTCCGAGTCGGTCGAATAACCGCTCTTCGTCTTCTTCGAGCCTTTAAGCCCCAGGTCCTCGAACAGCACTTTGGCAAGTTGCTTCGTGGAATTGATATTGAATTCACCGCCCGCATAGCCGTATATCTGCTGCTGGAGCTCAGCTATCCGCGCCTCCATTTCAGCGCCTTCCTCCCTGAGAACTTCCGGGTCAACGCGGAATCCCCTCAGTTCCATCTTCGCCAGCACCGGAACGAGCTTCAGTTCTACGTTCTTATATAGCGCTGTCATTCCGAGAACGTCAAGTTTTTTGAGTGACTCCTTATGCGCCGTCTGGAGCGCTTCCGGCGTATTCAGATACGTGCGGCCTGCGAGGAAGCGTACGACCATCGAGTAGTCGTCCGAGCCTCTCGTCGAATCGAGCAGGTATGACGCGAGCGACAGATCCCCTTCCAGTCCTTTAAACTCTATACCGTTTTTGAAGCAATAACGCAAAAACGGTTTGGATCTGAACAGAATTTTTCCGACGGACCCGTCAGCAAGCACCTTTTTTACGCTGTCCGGGAGCGCCTTCACCGCCTCCCCGGCGTCCGATGCATTGACAGCATACGCATAAAAGCCGTTATCTGCATGTCTGGCATAAAATGTGACCGCTCCTTCGGCCTTTTTAAAGTCTATGAAAACAGCCTTCTCCCCGTCCTTTAAAAGCCTTCCGGCAAAATCATCGGCCGTGATCATTTCGCAGTTAGCTGACGCACCTGCACCGCCGCTCACGGCACTGTCAGCTGCTTCGCTGCCGGCTTCGGACGTTCCGGGGACAAAATCAAACAGCGAAAGAGTGGCGGGCGTTTCGGCCTTCTGCTCCTGCACCGTGTTTTTCCGCGCCGCATAGCCGCCCTCCGCACGCACCTGATCTCCCTCCGCTCCCGGGAGCACTGCGCCTCCCGTAAGGCGCTTCTCCCAGCGCTTGAACTCCAGCCTGTCAGAAATGGCCTTCAGCGCCTCTGTATCGCCTTTTCCGAGCCTGAGCGTCTGTATACCACCCTCGCCGAGATCGAGCGGTACAGCCGTGTTTATGCGCCCCAGATCGAGGCTGAGATACGCGAGGTCTTTATTATCCGCAAGTTTCTGCCTGAGCCCTGCTTTCGGTATTTCCTCGAGATGCGCGTACACCCCGTCAAGGCTTCCGTATTGCTGTATCAGTTCGGTCGCAGTCTTCGGACCCACGCCCGGAACACCGGGGATATTGTCCGAACTGTCTCCCTGAAGCGCTTTAAGATCTATGAGCCTCTCAGGTGCGAGCCCGCCGTAATTCTCAGCAACGGTTGCCGGATCGTAAAGCACGTCCGCTTTATTTCCCGCCAGCATCACCGAGACATTCTCATCGACCAGCTGAAGCGCATCTCTGTCACCTGTAAGTATGACCGCCCTGTTACCGCTTTCCGCCGAAAACCGTTTCGAAAGCGTGCCGAGAATATCATCCGCTTCATATCCCGGAAGCTCCAGCCTTTTAACTCCCATCGCGTCCAGAAGTTCTTTAAGCACCGGCATCTGGGCGGCAAGCTCTTCGGGCATCGGTTTGCGAGTGCCTTTGTATGCCGTATACATTGCATGTCTGAAAGTAGGTTCTTTACGGTCAAACGCCACCGCGACGTGTGTCGGTCTGAGCGCGTCAATATTTTTAAAATATATTGTCAGGAACCCGAATATCGCTCCCGTGGGCAATCCTTCCGCGTTTTTCATGAAGCTGTTTTGTGTGCCGTAAAACGCCCTGTTTATGATGCTGTTCCCGTCAATGACGAGCAGTGTGTCCATTCGTAACTCACCTCCGCCAAATTTTACCATACTACACTGCTGCTTTGTCAAGAGACAACGCACGGTATGGACGAAGAACCGGGACGTTCAGAGTTCAGAGTTAAGGGTTAAGAGGCGAAGCGGCCTCGTTGCTCATTTATACGGCCGCAGCGCTGTCTTTTTCCATTTGCGGCCGTGTTGGTGAGGCAGGTGGTACGGCCGCATTCCGCCTTTTTTCTATTTGCGGCCGTATCGATTACGGCCGCAGCGCTGTCTTTTTTCAATTGCGGCCGTATCGGCAAGGAAGGTTGTACGGCCGCATTCCTCTTTTTCCCCTTTTGCGGCCGTATAAATGAGCAACAAGGCCGCTTTCTTCTTTTTATCTTTGGCGAAGCCGAATGAATAGCTAAGAATTTTGTTTGACCGAAATGCGAACCGATTCCGGGGTTCGCATAAGACCCAAAATTCGTGCTATCATTCGGTTCGCCTTTTGCGGCCGCATAAATGAGCAACACGGCCGCTTCGCCTCTTAACTCTGAACCCTTAACTCTGAACCCTTAATTCTTAACTCTGAACTCTGAACTCTTTACCGTGCTATCATTCGGCTCTCGCTCGCTCCTGGTTGCCCGTTGCCATTATTCCTTGC
>JAGCTF010000026.1 GCA_017963755.1 Clostridia bacterium
CCGTTTCATCAGCCGTAAGCAACCCCGTTGCATAATGTCACAGGTTATTGTAAAATTACATCCGCAGACACTGCGCAGAAGTATCGGAAATATCCGGAAAAGAGGCAGAAAAGATGAGCGAAAAGGTCATTGACCCCGAAAAAGACGAAGAAACCAAAAACAGCGGTAAGCAGATCGATTCAATCAAACTCGCAGACGTTGACTGGCATCTCAGGGAAGATTTCAGCATGGTCCCCGCGCAGATGATGCGCTGGGTAAAAGACTGCGCAGACGCGATCGTCCTCGCGGAAGAACTTGACGAAGACGGAGATATTGCCGTCAGATTCAACCGCATAATGTGCGACTCCGACCAGTTTCCGGAAATTGCCCATCAGGAAGGAAACCCTTTTGACCTCTCCGCCAAAAACTGCGGCCTCTGGATCAACCCGAAAAAGCCGTACTCTTTCTTCCTCCCCTGCACGATGGTTAAACCCGAAACCGAAATATCCGTGCGCGGCGACTGGAACTGCAAAATATGCAACAGAGGCATCCCGTGCAGACCGGCGATTGCCGCATACTACAAATACCTGCAGACGTATAAACCGGACGAATTCATAAGACAGCGCCAGGAATACTTCAAAAACAAAGACCAGGTCGACGGCATCCTGAACAGCAAAAGACCTTTGCCGGAACTCGAATACGATCCGTCTGAACTGCCGGTAATGCCCCTGAAAACCATAGAAGAAATACGCCGTAAAATTGACGACTACGCGTACGACGTCGGATACTCGCAGGACCAGAACTTCCCGCTGATGATCTCCGACTACACAAACACGAAATTGACCGCCGGACGCACCGAAAACTGGAAAAACCAGGCGCTCAACGCATTCATTTCAAGCAGTCTGGAAAACACCGTTGCCCAGAAATACAGCCCGGCCGACGCCGAAAAGATGCGCTACCTGATGATACTCAAGCTGCTTGAAACGCCGGACAAGTATAAAGAATACTGCGACCGGATCGCCGCTTCAGAATCAAATGCGCCCGAACTCCAGGGCGGCTCGTACTACGGTTTCGTCGCGGGCAACGACAGGCAGGAAGTTGCCGAGAAAGTCAAGGCCGTGGCGGAGAATATCCAGCTGCGTTTCGGCATCCATAATACGTACAGTAAATTCACGGCGATGGACCTTATGCAGAACCTCGCCACCGTCGATTCGCACCCGCGGTATATGCCGATGAACTACACGCATCTGCAGGACGATACCGTATACCTAATCACCGGGCTGTCCGAATTCACAAAAGCGTACCGGTCCGCGCCGAGCGACTACGGCGAACCCGCCCGCCGCCAGGCGGAGCATTTCATCACCGAAATATCCGAATTCAAGCTGCACAGATTCATACTGCTTGCCGGCACCGAGAGCGACATACAGGATTTCCTTGACCTCTCCCCTTCGCTACAGATATTCTTCAATAACAACAAAATCATTATCCGCGACAAAACGATCGACGAGATATACGACATCTTCTACGAACTTGTCCGCGATAAGCTCGGAAAGCCGATGCCTGACGACGCGCGCGAGCAATTTAAGGAGTATTTCACGTTCAACGTCGGTGCTTTTCCATTCAAAAACAGATCGCTTGCCGAATATATCGCGAATTATATGATCCAGAAAAACGAATTCTGTTTCCCGCAGGACCTTTCTGGCGTGAAACGAAAGAACTTTATGGAAGAGCTCGATCAGCTTATCGGTCTGGACAATATAAAGTCTTCGGTGAAGCGGTTTTATGATTTCGCGCGTTACCGCCAGGCTGCGCAGGACAACGGTATCCAGCTCAAGGCCGGCAATATGCATATGGTTTTCACGGGCAATCCCGGTACAGGTAAAACGACGGTCGCGAGGTTGATCGCCCGCGCGCTGTACGACGTAGGCATTCTCAAGGAGAATAAACTGGTCGAGTGCGAAAAGAAGGACCTGATCGGTGAATATCTCGGCCAGACCGCTCCGAAAACTTACAGTGTGATCGAGAAGGCGCTCGGGGGCGTGCTGTTTATCGACGAGGCGTACTCTCTTGCCCCGAGCGGAAAGGGTGATTCGTACAGTGAAGAGGCTCTGGCCACGCTCGTTAAGGCAATGGAGGATAAGCGCGATAATCTGGTGATCATTTTTGCCGGTTATAAGGCTGAAATGTCGCGTTTTATTGCATCGAACCCCGGTATCGCTTCCCGCGTGGGTTACACGTTCCATTTTGAAGATTATTCCGAGGATGAACTCGCAGATATGTTCTTCCTGAAAATGAAGCAGAGCAAGCTCAGCGTTAGAGAGTCCTGCAGGCCTAAGATCAAGAGCATAATGCAGTATTTCCACAACGTTGAGAATCTCGGAAACGGCCGTTTTGTTGACAAGCTCTACCAGCTTACGCTTCAGAAGCGCTCGACGCTTTCCGACCCCGAGCTTTCTAATATTGACGAAAACAGCATTCCGGACGTCAATGAAATTATCGAGTTTCTGCCGAATAACGAGCTTATGATCCTGCCGGGCTCGATCAAGGATGCCGAGAACCGTCGCGTTGCGATCCATGAATCCGGTCACGCTTTTATCGGGCGGCTTTTGAATGCCGGTGACGACATCGAGCGCATTACGGTAGAGACGTCTGCCGGGGGCGTGCTCGGCTACGTTCAGCACAAGCCGCGGGCACAATATCTGCGTATCGCTTCGGATTACGAGAATTCTATTTGCGTGCTGCTCGCAGGTCTCGCCGCGGAGGAAGTTTTCCTGGGTTCCTACTCAGACGGAGGCTCGTCGGATCTGTCGTCCGCAATGGATCTCGCCCGCCGGATGGTCGAGGACAACGGTATGTCTCCTCTCGGCTTTGCCGCCCGTTTTCTTAAGGAAAAGGACAAGGATTCGACCGCCGTTTTCGAGGCTGTCGACGGCATCATCCGCGGTCAATTCGACCGGGCTAAACTGCTGCTAAGCGAGCACCGCAGTTCTGTCGAATCGCTTGCTGACATACTAATAGCCAAAGGGACGATCGATAAGGACGGCATTTCCGCGGTTTTTGATTCGATCTAATTTCAATTTCATCTTGCAAATAATCACAAGATGATGTATTCTATTGCCATAAAAAAGGACGTCCGGCCCAACATATTGCGGACGCCCCGGGAGGAACATATGAAAATGAAGATGGGAATAATCGGGTTCGGAGGCATGGGCTCATATCACTACGCCAATATCCGCGACCGGATCGATTGTCTGGAGGTAAAAGGCGTTTACGACGTACAGGAAGCGAGGCGTGAAGTTGCCCGCCAGAACGGATTGATCGCATACGGGAGCCGCGAAGAACTGCTCGCAGATCCCGAAATAGAGCTGGTGCTCGTTGCCACCCCGAACAATTTCCACAAGCCTATATCTATTGCCGCCCTCGAAGCAGGGAAAAACGTCGTCTGCGAGAAGCCTGTAATGTTGAACTGCGGCGAACTGCTCGAAGTGCTGGCGGTCGCGAAACGTGTCGGAAAAGTATTTACCGTTCACCAGAACAGGCGCTGGGACAGAGATTACGTGATCATTAAAAACATTTACGACACCGGGCGCCTCGGTAAACCGTATTTTGTTGAGAGCCGCGTGCAGGGTTCGAAGCGCGTACTCTCCGGATGGCGCGGCAGAGCGGAAAACGGCGGCGGAATGCTGCTCGACTGGGGTATTCACCTGCTTGACCAGCTTATGTGGATGGACAAGAATCCCGTGGTCGAGGTCAAAGCGGAGCTCTTTGAGGTGTACTCCGACGGTGTTGACGATAACTGCAAACTGTACGTTAAATTTGAAGACGGTCTGTGGGCAATGATCGAGGTTTCCACCAACTGCTTTATTTCTCTCCCCCGCTGGCACATGAGCCTCACCGACGGCACCGCAGTTGTCAACGACTGGGCGTGCAACGGTAAGATGGTCGAGCTTGCTGACGAGAAGGATCTCGGCTGGAGCGAAGAGATCGTTTATACCGAGGCCGGTCCTACCAGGACAATGGCTCCCCGCCCGCGTGAGACTACGCGTGAGCTTCCCCTCCCTGAAGTGCATACCGACTGGTGCGACTTCTACAAGAACGTTGTGGCAACGATCCGCGGCACCGCTTCCCTGATCGTTACTCCCGAAGAAGAGATCCGTCTGATGCACGTCGTCGATCTTCTTTTTGAGTCCGCCCGCGAGCACCGCAGTATTAAATGTAATATTTGATAATTTAGATATCAGTTAAGGATGCCCGGTGCCGGAAAGCGCCGGGCAAATTTATAACCGGAACGGGGGACAGAAATGGAGACAGAGACCCGTTTCATCCGGAGACACGTCTCATCCGGAGACCCGTTCCATCGCCCCGCCGAAAAAGGAGAGATGACAAAATGAAAATTTCAGAAATCGACAAAAATCTGCTTGTCCCCGAAACACTCGAACTGCCTGACGTTAAATGGTACGGCGCCGGAGATGTCAGATTCAGACTCTACGGCGCGTACGGAAACTGCGGAGACGGGCCGTTCAGAAGATTGCCGCAGGAAATAGCGGAAGAAACAAATCCAGGCGTTGCCGCACTTGCGACAAACACGGCCGGTATCCGCCTGAGACTCAGGACAGACTCGCCGTACGTTGCCATCCACGCCGAATGGGATGTTATGTGCGCTTTTTCGCATATGCCGTTCACAGGTACATCCGGCTTTGACCTTTACCGCGTAAATGAAGGAAGACAGGAATTTGCCGGCACGTTCGTGCCTCCGCTGGGTTCGGCACACGGGTACGAAAGCGTTTTGCTATCTCCGGGCGGCATGCAGGACCTGATCATTTATTTCCCGCTATACAACAACGTTACTAAATTATTCGTCGGCGTCCGTGAGAATTCGTCCTTCGAGACACCCGGACAGTACTCTGTCCCCCGTCCCGCAGTCTTCTACGGCTCGTCGATAACACAGGGCGGATGCGCGTCGCGGCCGGGAAACGCATACCAGAACATGCTGTCAAGAGGCCTCGATATTGACATCGTTAACCTCGGCTTCTCGGGCTCGGCGCGGGGCGAAAAAGTGATCGCGGAATTTATTGCCGGGCTGTCAATGAGCGCATTCGTGCTCGATTACGACCACAACGCACCGGACGTTGACCACCTGAGCCGTACTCATTACCCGTTTTACAAGATCATTCGCGAAAAGAACCCGGAACTGCCGATCATTTTATTGTCAAAGCCGGACGGGCGCAACGTCAATTCAGATGTATACGAACAAAATCTTAAGCGTGCGGAGGTGGTGCGGGCAACGTATGAACGCGCTGTCTCCGAGGGCGACGGTCATATAAGGTATATCGACGGCTTTTCTCTTTTTGAAGACGACGAGCTATGGTCGGCAACAGTTGATACGTGCCATCCGACCGATCTCGGGTTTTACTGGTTTTATCGCTCGCTTAAGCCGGTCCTCGCCGATTTGATACTCTGAGCCTGAGCCGCGGCCCTGGCGCCTTTCGTTCAAACTGTTTAACAAAAACTAAGAGCTACGGGATCTCCTGTGATTCCATAGCTCTTATATTTTATATCTAATATCTTATATCTGGCTTCTTATATCCGGCGTCTTCTGCCTGTTTTAAGTCTTATGCGTAAGAGCGATATACGCGATCATCAGCCCGAGCAGGCTGCTGAAAAAATAAAGCAGGTTCCAGAGGAAGACCGTCCACGAAAACCCCATCACGATAATAAAAACGACCGCGTTGGTAACGATGGCGGCGATCAGACACCAGCCAACCTTTTTCACCGCCATGAGCGACGAAAACCCGGCAATAAAAGCACAAACAGGCAGCACCACAAGGCGGAAAACCTGCTTATACACATCCGCGCCTACGATTATCCTTGACGCCGCAAGTCCCAAAAGCCCCGCCGCAAGAAAAATAGCAACTGCGACAGCCAGCTTGACCGCTTCCGAAATTATTCTATTGCTGTCATGCCCTGCCATGCGTACAAAACCTCTGACCCCCGCCAGACGGGTGCCTCAAAACAACAGAAAGCTCCAACCGTAATTAAAACTTCCCGACCGTTATATCGTTCAGTCCGGTTATATTAAAAAGCCGAATACGCCGCCGTATCCTCTTCTTCGTCGGTAACTTCAGCAAGCACGTCGACGTTCGAAGGAGCAATAACGTAGATCAGGTCCGAAACGCGCTGGATGCTGCAGTCAAGAGCGTAGCAGCAGCCGGAAACGAAGTCAAAAATACGTCTGCGGTCGCCAACTTCAGGAACGAACTCGAGATTGAGCACGACCGTCATCTGGCCTCTCAGATGAGAGCAGATAGCTTCGCAATTCTCGAACGAAGCGGGCTTGGAAAGAACGACGCGAAGATTGGAATTAACACCCATGTTGATGACTTTACCCGACTTCTCGCCAGTCTTCTCGACTTTCTCGGTATGCTCAGCGTGTCTTTCCGGAGCAGCCTCACGAACAGACGCACGCGCGCCGGAACTGGCGTTAGACTGAGCGCTTACACGGCTGTAGCGGTCTTTCGTGATAACGGTGTACTCGTCTTCCGAATCGGCAATGCTGGCTTTCTCGTCTACGTCGTCATCGTAATACTCGTCCGTATCCGGTGCGGTGTTACCGCTGCCAAAACCAAGGAAATTTTTGAAGCGTGAAAATACTTCTGCCATCGAAATAGCCTCCTTATCTTAAGTAAATCCTAAAAGCTCTTTTGTAAAAATGTTATGACCGGCGCACGATCCTCAGCCGAAGATCCTGTGCCCCACGCGAATCATATTAGAACCGCATTTCACTGCGGTAACAAAATCCGCGCTCATACCCATCGAAAGGGTAGTCATAGAGAGATTATAAAGGTTTTTATTGTTTATGTCAACAAATAATTTGCGCGTTTTGGAAAAAATTTCTTCCAGAACAGGCAATTCCGCATCTTTCGGAGCCATTGTCATCAACCCGTCGACAATAATTCCAGGAAGAGCCGCGCATGAAACGGCGAGCGCCTCCGCTTCTTCGGGCCTCACACCGGACTTGCTCTCCTCCCCCGAAACGTTGACCTCGATCAGTATCCGCGTGACGACGCCCGCTTTCACGCTTCTTGAAGATATTTCCTGCGCAAGTTTAAGGCTGTCGACAGAGTGGATCAGTTTGACTCTCCCGATGATATATTTCACTTTATTAGTCTGAAGATGCCCTATAAGGTGCCAGTTGATCTCAGGCACTTCGATTCCTGAAGCGCGCATTTCGTCGAGCGCGTTAAGTTTTTCCATAAGCATCTGGACACGGTTCTCCGCAAACTCGGTCTGCCCGGCTAAAGCAGCTTCGAGCACTTCTTCAGCGCCGGAATATTTAGTCACCGCGACCAGCGTAACGTCGCCGGTCCGTCCGGAAGCTCGAAGCGCATCCTGAACTTCTGCTTTTATCTCTCTAATATTATCAGCAATGGACAATCAGATCCCCTGCCCTTCATACACTTTTTCGTAATTGACCACGTACTCGTCATTTTCGCGGACAGCCACGCCCGTACCGTCGTCAAGGAAAGAACGGCTGTTTATTATGGCATAGTCGTTGTCCCGCCCTAGAACGTTGACGTACGCATAGCGGATGTATCCGGAGCGCAGTATCGTGAGGCGCGCTGTCACTCCCGCGGTATCCCACTCCGAAAGCACTCTGAGCGGAACTTTAAGCCCTTCTACGTGAGAAAATACGATCCGGCCGTCTTCTGCCCGCAGCGAGATCGTCCCGTCAAGCGCGCGCGAAGCTTTGAATACGGCGAGGGCTTCGTCGCCGGAATAGTACACACCCACCGTCTCTGCGTCAAACTTGATATTGTCCGCGGTCACGTATATCTCTGCCATCGCGCCGCTCGAAATATGGTGCGAAGCCGGATCGACCGGGAGAGTCACGTAATAAGAATTTTCGGCGGCAATTCTCGCCACGATGCTGCCGTTGCTGACGCTCGTGCCGGAAGAAACGTACATTTCTCCTTCAGGCAGCGTTACGGAGGCAAGTTCTCCGGCGGTCAACGTGCTCGATTGCATCGACGTGAAATTGGTTTCGGAGATTCTTGTCTCCATCGCTTTGGCAGCTTCCGTAACGCGCCCTTCATTCCCGTCGCATCTGAACGAGATAATTCCGGAAGTATTGGCGCGGACCTCGTGCATTGACGACGATATCCTGTTAAGGATCGAATTGCGCTCTTTCTGAAGACCGGAAATGTAGGTATCTGCATTGTCGGCGTTCATTTCGAGTTCGTTTTTTTGCGAAAACAGTTCGTCAAGCCGCGAAAAGCTCTGATGGTATCCGGAAAGCGTTCCGGCCATGGCAAGTTTAGAAAGATAATCAAATTCGTTGTCGATCGCGTTTTCCAGCGCGAACATCTCTCCTGTTTTCCCGGCGTCAACGTACGCCGATGCTTTCCGGGCGGCGTAGATCTTGCTTTCAACTTCTTTCAGTTCGGCAAGTGCGTCCGAATACTCCGCTTTTATTACGTGCCCGATAACAGTATTTTTACCCACTCTGTCGCCTTCGTTAACGTCCGGCATGAACACGCCGGAGAACGCCGAATATACGGGCGTTTCAGCGCGCAGGAACGAGAGTTTGCCGTAAGCGGCGTCCTCGATATATCCGGCGGAAACGAACTGGGTATTGATCCCGTCTCCTTTTTTGGAATTTACAGTTATAAGAACTATTATGAGTGCAACGACAAGCACGACTGCGATCACTTTGAAAATATTGCCTATTGTCTGCCTGCGCTTCGCTTTTACTATATTCCTGCGTTTTTCATGCGCTGTAAGCGGCTTTTTTTCTTCCTCTTTCCTTGCCGCTTCGCGCTCTGCTTCACGCTGAGCTTCTTCCTTTTTTATTTTTTCTTTGCGTGCATCTGACCTGCGCTTCTTTTTCTTTGCAGCGGCTTTTTCTTTGCTCTTTGCGGGCGATGAAGGCTCGTCTGCTTTCCGGCGCCTAAGTTCATTCCGTTTTTCCTGCTGAGCGGTCTTTTCGGCACCGCTTTCACGCATTTCTTCGTCGTAACTGTTGCGGCTGCTTACGTGACTGTATCGGTTTCTGCCTGTTCCGGAGCGTGTTTCGCCGCTTCTTTCGCGTTCTGCAGACGGTCTTGCGTCATGCGTTTCCGCACGGCTGTCACGGACTCTTTCTCCGCCTTGAGAAGTACTTTCTCCGGTCCTTGCGGTTCTTCCGGCTCCGTCTCTGTTGCCGCGCTCGGCGCTGTTATTTTCTGCGGGTCTGCGGTGTGCCCCGCTTTCTATAGCGGCTCTTATATCGGCGTTATACCGGTGTCCGGGCGCGGTAATACCTGAACCTGTGCCTGCGCTTTCACCTCTGTATCCCGTATTGCTTCCGGACGTACGGGCATTTGCCGAAGTGTTAGAGCCGGCGTTCCCGTATCCGTTTCCATACTCCGCCGCCCCGTCTGTGCGCGCGTCACGTGCAGGCGCTTCTTCAGGTATTTCATACCCGAACGCGTCGTACCGTTTGTTGCTCTTCTCTTTGGAATTTACTTTTACGAGCCGGATCTCTCCGCTTTTTTTGTTTGTACCGTCGTTCGCCATAATTTCCTCGTTTGTAAAAACAACTTATTGATCTGATTCATCATCCGAGCTTTTCAAGCGCATCCGCGGCAAGAATTGCCCCTAGCTTTATGTTGAAATACGTGAGACCTCCCTGCATGAACGCCGTGTAAGGAGGGGTCATCGGTCCGTCTGCGCTGAGTTCTATTGACGCGCCCTGCACGAAATTGCCCGCGGCCATAATGACCTGCGCTTCGTATCCCGGCATGTCGTCTGCGATCGGCACGGCGTCCGAATCGACGGGGGCGGCTTTTTGTATCATCCGGCAGAATTCGGATAATTTTTCGGGCGATCCGAACGTTACCGTCTGAACGATGTCAGAGCGTTTTGCGTCAAATGCCGGAGACGTGTCGTATCCGAGGCGGTCAAAAAGTTTTGCCGTGAATACGGCGCCTTTCAGGCTTTCGGCGGTGATATGAGGGGCAAAATAGAATCCCTGAAGCATAGCTCTGTTGTTACCCAGTGAGGCTCCGACGTGTTTGCCGAGGCCCGGTGCGGTCAATCTGTTCGCGCATTTTCTTATTATTTCTGCTTTTCCTGCAATGTATCCTCCGCCGAGCGCGAGCCCGCCGCCCGGATTTTTGATAAGTGAGCCGGCAATATAATCCACGCCTTCTTCGACCGGTTCGACGACGTCAACAAATTCGCCGTAGCAGTTGTCGCACATGACGAGCGTCTCCGGGGAAGCTTCCTTGACCGCGCGCGCGATCTTTCCGAGCGTCTTTACGCTTATTGCCCCTCTTAAGCTGTATCCGCGGGAGCGCTGCATTATCGCGAGTTTCGCGCCTTTCACCGCTTCCGCTATTCCTTCGAGGTCGGGTTCTCCGCCCTGCAGCAGATCGACCTGCCTGTATTTTATGCCGAAATCTTTTAATGAGCCTTCGTCTTCTCCGCCCCTGATACCGAGCACTTCTTCGAGCGTGTCGTACGGCTTTCCGGTGACCGAAACGACCGTATCGCCCGGCCTCAGTATGCCGAAAAGGGCTACCGAGAGCGTGTGCGTTCCGGACACGAACTGGCTTCGCACGAGCGCGTCTTCGCATTTGAAAGTGTCCGCGTAGATCTTATCAAGTATGTCGCGCCCGATATCCGCATACCCGTAGCCTGTGGCAAAATTGAAATGCCTCTCCGCAAGCCCGTTTTTCTGCATGCTTCGGAGCACTTTTAACTGATTGTAATCTCTTACGCGGTCAATTTCTTCAAATACGTCTTTTATCTGTTTTTCGCATTCTTCGGCGAGCGCACATATATGTTCGCCCGCTCCGTATTCCGCTTCTATCTGTTTGTAAACTGTATCCATTTTAATCCGCCTGCCCTGCTTACGCCGTTAAGGATTTGACGTCAGCAGATCCGTTTTTATGTCCTCGTCCGAAGCCGCGTTGACGATGATATTTTCCTGAATGTCCCAGGTACACGTTGTCCCCGCAAGATCGCGGATCTGGAATACGATGCCCGAGCCGCCCATCGTGATGCCGCTGTAGAGATTTGACGCCTCTCCGATCGCGTAAATATCGTACGGGGCAACGAGC
>JAGCTF010000174.1 GCA_017963755.1 Clostridia bacterium
AGAAGGAAAGCGATGACAAGCTAATCAAAGCCGGATTAGAGTCCGCGGCCAGGATGAAGGAAGCGGTATGTGATGAGACGTATAGAAACATAATGAGCGCATCTGCAATTGTCAATGATTCAGATATGGTCAGTGTTGTCAGCATCGAAAACGTTAACAAATATAAGGCTGTTTACAAAGTGTCGTTTGACCCCGAAAAGGCTCTAGGAAACTTTTCTGATAGATTTGTAGACTATGATAAGCTTTCCGCAAATCTTCAGGAAAAGATCATCGCTCAGGTTTACGGTTCTATTCCATCTATGATCAATTTTAACAATGGAACATCTGCAACGGCGTTTGCCGCTTTATTTAACGACGGCGGAATCATAAAAGACGATTCTCTTAAAGAAAAAAGTATATTAGTCTTCGTGTTCGAAAGCGGATATCCAGTATGGATTACCTACAGCCCTGTAGATAACGGTTTGGTTTCATACGTTTCAAACTGGATTATAGCCGACTGCACAAAAATAGATTCTGAAGAGTCTTTCATCAACGAACTCCATCTGAATAACATTACGACGCTGGAAGTGAAAAAAATATAATAAACAAGCCCCATACGCTAAATGTACGAATTGTTTGCTCGTTTATTTCCTGTATGGCAAGGAAAGAACTTCTCGGCAAACTGGGATTTGATGAGGAGAAACTGAATACAATGTTTGATGTTGAAGAGTATATACAAAAGCTGATCGGCGAATGTAAAAACGCCTTCGCAGAACGATTGCTATATGTCGGACTGCAAGGCAGTTATATGCGAAATGAAGCAAACGAAAAAAGTGACATAGACGTGATGCTCATCCTGGACGATTTTTCTATTGAGGACATGGACTTGTACCGGGAACTTCTGAAGAGGATCGGAAATGATGAAAAATCCTGCGGGTTCATTTGCGGCAGAGAAGAAATGAAGCGCTGGAATCCGCTAGAGGTCTACCAGCTGCGCCATACAACAAAAGATCTGTTCGGCACGTTGAATGACTTTCTTCCGCATGCGTCAAGGGAAGATGAAATCAACTACGTAAAGCTGAGTCTTGGAAATCTGTACCACGAACTGTGCCATAGCTATATTCATGCTGACACTGAGCATAATATTGAAGCATTTCGCGGCACATGCAAAAATGCATTTTTCCTGATCCAGAATCTGCATTTTTTGGAGTGCGGTTCTTTCGTGGTAAGAAAAAGAGAACTCGAGAAACAGGTTTCCGAAGATGATCGAATCATTCTCAGGCTGTCTGAATTACCTGAAGATTATGACTTTGATACTGCTTTTCGGCTTTTCTTTGGTTGGTGTCAGAGAGCATTCTGGCGGGCAGACCTGATTCGATAGACTTCGATATCGACCGGTTTCTCCAAACGTTTTGATTTCGCCAAAAACGCGTTGATTTACATGAAAAAATATGATAAATTTAAAATATACAGAGTCTGGGACAATGCGTATGTAAAAGACATTGTCCGATAACCAAAAAAGCAGCCGGTCAGGGAGGAGCTATGTTTACTGTCAATTATAAAAATCTCACATTGTCCTTTAACGAATTTCACAATGTCTCGGATAAGGATATGCCGCAATACGGAGAATATTGCCTGCTTGAACTGAAGAACGGCGACTATACGGCCGGAGACTGGCATCCGCAAGATTACAAAAATAAAAAATCGACGTCCGGGACGTTCATCCGCGGGACCGCCGACTCAATAGACTCGGAAGAAGTGGAAAGATGGCACTCTCTTGAACGCTATGATCTGACCGAGTGCCTTGAAGATGAAGAAATCGACTGGATAAATCTCGGACCGAAAAAGGAAGGCAACCGGAACGCTCAGTTTAAGGGCTTCAAATCGTTTGCCGACAAAAAGAACCCGAAAGATGAACAGTTCTGTCTCCTTATCATGAATGACGGAAGTCTGGCGGCAGGCAGATGGAACAAGTGGCGGCACGAAGCCGGAGGAGCCTTTATTTATGCTCCGGCGCTTGCTAGCCACAGCTCGGATAAAGTATGGGCATGGACCCCGCTCAGTATCGATCGGTTCTTCGCGATGGAGTTAGAGCGGGAGAACGAGAAAAAGCGCGAAAAGAAAATGAATAAGAATCCTTCCGCAGATCCGGAACTGTTCAAATACGGGATGGACATCAAAGTGTATTATGAAAAGGCACTTGAAAAACTGCGCGAAGAGTTCAGCTGGGCAACTATCACAATGATGAAGAAACGCACTCCGGTCTGGCAGATCGCGCGTCTTCACGGAAAATATGTTTTCGGTCAGATCAGCAAAAGCTATTATGACGATTCGGATATCGTTACTCCTTGGACTGAGGGCGCAACTGCGGACGAGTTCATCGATTTCCTTTGCAGATATACTCACGATACTGTAAAAAACTCAAATCCTGAAGAGAAATTCAAGTTTGGAACAGACATAAATGTATATCTGGAAAAAGCTTTCAATAACGTGAAAAAGGATTATCGCTGGCTTGACAAAAAAATAATAAAGAATACGTGGCAGTACGATATTCAAAAGGTTGACGGTGACCTTGAATTCGTCAGAAGATACCGGAACGAAAACGATTTTTCTGTATTCAACGTCGAGAGTGCTGAGCGTTTTATAGAGTGCGTGGAACACGACTATCAGAGCGCGGCGCTTCAGGCAAATATGATCGTAGCAAGCTATGAACCGCAGTTCGGACACATCGATCTGCACGGCTGGAATCTTGAAAGGTACATATTCTATAAGCTGATGTCGGGCGACTATAAAGTGAGCGTAACGGCAGGAAACCGTACGACCGGAGGCAGCAGAGATTTTTTCATTACACCGTACTGCTTCGAAGCAAAGACGTATGAGGAATTTCTGGACCGCTATCTTGAGATAGTTCCGGACTACTCTTTCGGACTTGGTAAAAAAGAACTTCTGCCTAACGAGGATCTGAAAAAATTCCTCGGATATTGAGAATGCGGATTTAAGATCTAAGATCAAGCCAACGTTTAAAACGCTCTAAAAAAATGGAGGCTGTTTAATATGAAAAACGGAAAACTGAAGGCGGTATTGGTCGGACTGGGCTTTGGCGGAGCTTTTGTGCCGATATGGAACGATCATCCCGATGTATATGCTTTCGGCATCTGTGATCTGGATGCCGGACGTGCAGAAGAATTTAAAAAGAATTATCCGGATGTACAGATCTACAATAACATTGACGATGTTCTTGCCGATGAAAGCGTTGACGCAGTACACCTTGTAACCTGTATACCGGACCATGCAAAGCAGACCGTTGCCGTCCTGAACGCCGGAAAGCACTGCGCCTGCACTGTTCCGATGGCGACTTCTCTTGAAGATATCCGTGCTATTTTCCAGGCAGTCCGAAAGTCCGGAAAAAAGTACATGATGATGGAGACCACCCTTTACACCTACCATTATCTTTACGTCAGGCAGATGCATGAATCCGGTGAAATGGGAAGATTGCAGTTTATGAGGGGATCACACTATCAGGATATGGAAAACTGGCCCTGGTATTGGAACGGTCTGCCTCCATTCTGGTACGGGACTCACGCAATTGCCCCATTGATAGGCCTCTCCGGCAGCCGCGTTGACCGCGTTTCATGCCTCGGGTCCGGCACTATGCGCGCAGATCTGATGAAGACGTATGGTAATCCATTCCCGGTGGAGACCGCTCATCTGCATTTCGCAAACGGCCTGGCCGCCGAAACGACCCGCTCTCTCTTTGAGACCGCACGCCTTTACAAAGAAGGACTTGCAGTGTTTGGCAGCCACAAGAGTTTTGAATGGGGTTTTGCTGATTGGGATAATCCTATCGTTACCACCATGGACAATGATGCCAACGTTCCGTACAGAGGTCTGCCGACACGCGCCGAAGTACTTGAGACTCCTAATTATTACGCTGACCTTCCGGAGGAACTCTGGAAGTACACCGTTGGCGGACAATACGACGCCACAAATCCGCAGGAGTCTTTGAAAAAGGGCGCCGGCGCGGGGCATCACGGTTCACATCCACACCTGGTCAACGAGTTTGTCCGCAGTATCATCGACGACCGCAGACCCTGGATCGACGAAATATTTGCCGCCAATATCACCGCCGCCGGCATATGTGCGCATGAATCGGCTCTGCGCGACGGTGAGTGGGTTACTGTTCCCGAATTTTGAGCGTACCGGAAACGGGAAATTAATATGTGACAGAGAATAATGGAGGCGTATCAATGTCTGTAATTGCCGCGTTTATGGTTCCGCACCCTCCTATGATCATTCCGGAGATCGGAAAAGGCACAGAAAAACAAATTGAAGAAACGACGAGGGCGTACGAAAAAGTTGCCGCCGAAATTGCCGCGATCGCCCCCGATACGCTGATAATTACCAGTCCGCATTCGGTCATGTATTCGGATTATTTTCACATTTCTCCCGGAAGCAGAGCGACCGGATCGTTCAGACGTTTCCGGGCTTCAGGTGTAAGATTCTCCGAAAACTACGACACTTTGCTTGTGGACCGGATCTGCGAACTGGCGGATGCTGACAATTTCCCTGCGGGTACGCTGGGGGAGCAGGATCCGGAGCTTGACCACGGGACAATGGTGCCGCTGTGGTTTATACGTAAGAAATATGCCGGCGGCAACATCGTTAGGATCGGGCTTTCCGGGCTTCCGCTTTCGGATCATTACCGCCTTGGCCGGATAATTGCACGTGCTGCCGATGAGACAGGCAGGCGCACGGTATTGATCGCGAGCGGAGATCTTTCGCATAAACTTCAGGAATACGGTCCATACGGATTTGCAGAAGAAGGACCTGAATATGACAGGCGGATAATGGACGTGTGCGGCAGAGCCGCGTTCGGAGAATTGTTTGATTTCAGTGAGACTTTCTGCGATAAGGCTGCGGAATGCGGCCACAGATCGTTCGTTATAATGGCAGGTGCATTTGACGGACTGCGCGTGAAGGCAGAATTACTTTCGCATCAGGACGTTA
Organism: Clostridia bacterium; assembly: GCA_017963755.1. GTDB lineage: Bacteria > Bacillota > Clostridia > UBA1212 > UBA1255 > UBA1255. The sequence continues at coordinate 4,987 of JAGCTF010000174.1, forward strand.
CAGGCGTCGGATACGGGATCTGTACTTTTTATCCTGAAGGAAAAGACGAAAAGAGGCAATTTCTAAAAGAGTATCTTGAAAAAGTTGAGCGCGAATGCCGCGAAAAAGCAGAAAGCAGCGATCCTTTCGTAAAACTCGCGAGATCTTCCGTGGAAGCGTGGGTAAGGCGCCGCTTGAAGATCAAGGTGCCCGAAGGACTTCCTGATGAATTGACCGGCACTCGCGCCGGAGCATTCGTTTCGCTGCATAAAAACGGACAGTTAAGAGGCTGCATCGGGACGATATTGCCGACGCGAAAATGTTTAGCGGAGGAGATCATCTATAACGCGATCAGCGCCTGCTCGCAGGATAACAGATTTTCGCCGGTAAGACCGGACGAACTTTCGACTCTGGAGATCAGCGTAGACGTCCTCGGCGAGCCGGAACCGGTAACATCTCCGGCCGAACTTGACGTAAAACGGTACGGAGTCATTGTCAGCTGCGGAATGAAACGCGGCCTGCTGCTTCCGAACCTGGAAGGCGTTGACACCGTGGAAGAGCAGATCGGTATCGCCAGGAGGAAGGGCGGGATCGGTGCTGACGAGCCTTATACTCTTCAGCGCTTTGAGGTCGTGCGGCATTATTGAGGGGCAATTATGGCAGAATGCGGAGTATGCTTCAGGCATTGCAATATTGCGGACGGGAAGACAGGCTTTTGCGGCGCGCGGACGGCAATGAACGGGACCGTTACTGCGCTGAATTACGGCAGGATAACTTCGCTTGCCCTCGATCCGATCGAGAAAAAACCGCTTGCCCGCTTTTTCCCAGGAAGCATGATACTGTCTGCCGGCAGCTTCGGGTGCAATCTTCGCTGCCCGTTCTGCCAGAATTCGGATATTTCATGGTCGGAGAAAGCAGGGCGGTTTGCCGAGACCGCTGAAACAGTCAGCCCTGAAGAACTTGTCAGTCTGGCAATAAAAACACGGGCCCGCGGCAATATCGGGATCGCGTTTACGTACAACGAACCTCTGGTCGGATATGAGTTTGTCAGGGATACGGCGAGGCTTTCAAATGAAGCCGGACTTAAAAACGTGGTCGTTACAAACGGAACCGCCGAACTTTCCGTACTGGAGGAGATCATACCTTATATCGACGCGATGAACGTGGATCTGAAAGGATCTACGGAGCGCTATTACGGAAAAGTTTTGGGCGGGAACCTTCAGCAGGTGCTGTCGTTCATCGAATCGGCAGCGGGAAGATGCCACCTGGAATTGACAACGCTGATCGTTCCTGGAGAGAATGACAGCGACGCTGAGATGAGGGAAATTGCCCGCTTTGTGAGCGGACTTAAGAATCCTGAAGGTGATGAGGTTCCGCTGCATATCTCGCGATTTTTCCCGCGTTTTCATATGCAGGACAGAGACGCGACGCCGGTAAAAACGATCTATCATCTTGCTTCAGTCGCACGTGAGACGCTGAAATACGTTTATACCGGTAATTGCTGAGAAACGTACTCCCGCGTTGTGTTTACTCGTTGAGCCTGACATCCTGTTCCGCACCTGTTAAATGCCGTCTTAAAGCGGAAGGGGAATACCCGAAATGTTTTACAAAAGATTTGTAAAACACCGAATAATCGCTGAATCCGCTGCGTGCCGAGGCACTTTTTGCGCTTGCACCGTCGGACAGAAGATTATAAGCAAGGTCAAGCCTCTTTAATGTTATGTATTTCCAGACAGGTATCCCCAGAAACCGGCGAAACAGCTTGTTTATATATGAATTGCTGTAATGAAATTCGCGTTCTATGAACGAAAGATCCGAGATGTTGTCAAGATTTGCGCCTATATAGTCCGTAACGGAATTATACAGCTGCACTATTTCTTCGTACGCACTGTTTTTGCTAAGATCAACGCCCTTTTTTAACGTGGCATTGTGCGCGAGCTCGTACAGAACTGATCTGATATACGTAAAATACATATTGACGTCAGTCTCCGCGCGCTCGTCGCAGATCCTCCGCATATTGGCACTGACAGCGGGCAGTACGTTTTCTTTAAACGTAAACGCGGCACCGGTATTTTTACCGTATGTTTTTGATATATCATCAAGGAGCGTGTCAAGGTGTGCCTCTTCACAGACTCTCGGTATGAACTGAGCGGCGAGAAATTCAACAGGCCCTCCGTCAGTCAGCAGTGCGTGTACTTCGTTTTCAAACACGAGAACAGTATCGCCGGGGAGGAGTGCATATTCGGCATCGGAGATAAGCATCCTGCAATTGCCTTTAATAAGCATAAGAATTTCGTGCGAACAGTGCCGGTGCACAGGATAGCTGTTTTCGTTACTTGTCAGTTCGTTTTTATGTACAGTATAAAGCCCGATCAGTTCCATAATGCATTGCCTCCTGGCACATTATACTATAAATTGTCCTTTAATTGCAATCTGTCTTCTCCTTTTTGCTATTGTTTTTGCAATGGTTCGGCGCTAAAATGAACTTGAATAATATCGTGGAGGAGTATTGCAATGAAACGGTATCTGAAATGGTTTGTCTGCTTAATGTTATGCTTATTCACAGCTGTTTCCGCCGGCTGCCGGAATAACGCTGAGAATGACGACGGTAAGCCCGGCACGACTTACGTTTTTGACGACGGTATTAAAGAGGACAGCGGTGATACTCAAACGGAGATCCCTGAACCTGAGCACCATACTTATACTCAGGACTTTGAAACTGTTATAAAATCAAACGACGAGGACTGGACGGTGAACTCCGAAGGTGAGTTCAAAAACGGCATTTTCAGAAGCGCAACAAATCACACTTACCTTGCACTAAAACACAAAGTTAAAGCTGATACTCTCAACATCGAAGTTGACATGAAAGTGGCGAGGAGCGGGAACATAAACAATGTTTCGGGGTATATCGGCCTTCGGCTCCCGGAGCACGGAAACCAGTTTGCCGCCGTCGGAGCTAACGGTATATGGCTCGCGTTTCATGGCAAGCAGGTAGGTATTATTGACACCTGGCCTAACGTAAAGATGTTCAGCAACTCCGTCGATTTTTCGAAAACGCAGCGGCTGCTTATCACGGATGACGTGAAAAATAACGTGATAACCGTTGACGTCCTTGACGGCGAAGAGCGAAAGAACGTAATGGTCATAACTATCACAGATAATAAGGAGATCCGGATCGTAAACGAAAAGGGTAAAAATAAGATCAAAACGAAATTCGGTCACGATATCGACAGTAATGGATTTGTAGCGTTCTGGGCCAGCGGCGGCAATTCCGGCGAGTGTGTTATGGACAATATCAAGATGGATTGGACGGATGTCGTACAGGAGCAGTACGTTCCTGCGGATAAGCTGGCAATACGCGATCTTTACGCCGACACGTGGGTGGCCACCGACGATCTCGGCAGGACTGTCACAGACGGAGCCGCCGCGCCGCGTGACAAACTTATAGGATTGTTTTATCAGATATGGTTCACTCCGACGAGTGTCACGTATTCTGATCAGAAAAACTACGACCATTACAGAATATACCGCGAAGGCGGCTTTGAGGCAGTAAAAAAAGCATACTCACAGGGACCGATCGGCTGGGGCCATTACTGGGCGGAGCCGTACTTCGGATTCTACCTTACTAACGACAGGTGGATAATCAGAAAGCACGCGTCAATGCTCTCAGATCTCGGTATCGATTTCATCTATCTCGACGTTACGAACGGAAACCCGCAAACGACGAGTTACAAAGCGATCATGAAAGAATATGAGATGATGAGGCAGGAAGGCCTTGACACGCCGGATATCTGTTTCATGCTCGCTGATGAGACCAGCCTCGTAGATAACGTGTTCATGGATCTTTGGGACAATATCTATTCTACGGGTCAGTACAGCGACCTCTACGTAATGTATGACGGAAAGCCTCTCATCCTCGGCAATTTCAATAAATCGTCCGAGGAGATCAAACAGCTGCTTGAAGGGTTCAGCTGGAGACGATGCTGGGCGCTTCATGAAAATCTGAAGGGCGGCGAAAATTTCTGGTCGTGGATGTGTCAGACGCCTCAGGTTGCTTCGTATAACACGAATAAAGACAACGCGGTCGAAGAAATATCCATTTCTGCCGGTATCCTTGCAAATACGAGTACAGGGCGAAGCTTTTCGAACGGCAGGCAGCCTAAAGTAGGTACGCTGCCGGACGGCACGAAGGATTATTTCCAGTTCAATCTCGAGACCACAGGTCAGGGGCTGTTATTTGCGGAACAGATGCAGCGCGCGGTCGAAGTCGATCCGTACGTTGTCCTCATAACCGAGTGGAATGAGTGGGCTGCAGGAAGATGGCCCGGAAACGGGAATCCCACTATTGCCAATACGTATATTTCGTGGACGAGCGATTATTACGTTGACTGTTTCAACCCTGAATTCAGCCGCGATATCGAGCCGATGAAGGACGGATTTAAGGACAATTACTATTATCAGCTTGCGGCGTTTCTGCGCAGTTTCAGAGGCTCACGTCCGGCTCCCGCAGCTTCCGGTCAGCACAGCATCACGCTTGACGGAGGTCTGGGTCAATGGGCAGACGTCTGGCCCGAATACCGCGATACAACAGGTGACACGATCCATCGCGACAGCCTCGGAAACGGCGGCCTGGTTACGTATAAGAACAGCACGGGCAGAAATGACCTTGTCAGTGCGAAGGTGTCAAGGGCTGACGGAAAAACGTATTTCCTTGCCGTTTGCGCAGATAATCTTACAGCTCGCGAGGGCAATAACTGGATGAATCTGTTTATCGATTCCGACGGTAATTCCGGGAACGGATGGTACGGGTACGACCTTATCATCAACCGCGAAAACGGCTCGGTAGAGAAATTCACCGGCGGCTGGAATATGCAGAAACTCGGACAGTGCGAAGTATTTACAGGTGACAACTATCTCGTTATCGCCGTTGACGACGCCGCTTGCGGTCTTGGCGCAGAGTTCTGCTTCAAGTGGGCGGACAATTCGACGACTGAAGGAGATATCATGCAATTCCTTGACCTCGGCGACGCGGCACCGAATGCGCGCTTCAATTATGCGTACAGAACGGGATCTAAGGACGTCGCATTGACGGAAAGTACGAAAGCTGCTGTAGGAGACGGAGCGTCGTTTACTGCAGGCAGATATTACGCATTGTCCGAAGGAAAAGCACAGCATGTATATCCTGAAGATACGTCTGTCGCGCCTGTAATGTATAAAAACAGAGTATTCGTGCCCGCAGCTTCGCTCGGCTTCGTGAAAGGACTCAGCGCTTCCGTCGACGGAAACAAAGCTGAGATCACGTATAAAGGCAAAGTTATGACGTTCGAAGACGGAAACGCCGACGTAAAATACGGAAAGGACACGTATCAGATTCCGGTCGCGCCGTTCGTAAAAGACGGTGTGCTTTACGTGGCGCTGAATGCCGTGGCACATATCGCAGGGCTAAACTACGCACAGAACGAACTAGGAGTCGCGATTATTACTTCTTCTTCAATTAAAGAGAATGAAAGCGTGTTTGCCGAACTGTACCGCGCGTATTGAGAGTTCTCGTTGAATAGAGTATAAAATAAAAAAATATTTGGAGGCAATATGAAAAAGCGTATTTTTCCATTGCTTTTAGCTTTAGTTATTATCTCTATGTGCGGCTGTACTCCTGCGAACGAGAAATCGGGGAAGAATGAAGAGCCCGGTACGGAAATCTTTGACGAGAAAAATATTGACCCGGTAGAACTGGTCGCGGACTCATTTTCAGTTTCTGATAAAATCGAGCTTGCGCTTACGATAAAAAATCCGCCTGAAGACCTTGACGGAACCGTAAAAGTAGAAGCAAAATCGGAGAACGGGAAAAAAGTAAGCGGGGTTTTTAAAACGTCCGAAAAGATAGAACTTAACAGCCCTGCTAGTTCAGGCATAATAACTGTCACCGCTGTTTTGTCAGATAATAGCGGAAAGGAACTAGACGAAATGATGTTAAAAACGAAGGACGGCCTCATACAGCTTACGGAAGATTCGGCAGCGCTCGTTGTAGCGGAGATGACGGACGAAGAAAAGGCCCATCTTGTAGCCGATTCGGGAGAGCCTAAAAAGGTCGGTGCATCAGGCGGAACGTATGAGATCGAACGCCTCGGAGTACCGTCGATCACTGTCAATGACGGCCCTGCGGGCGTCAGGTACAATACTTCCGTCTGGTATCCTTCTGTAATGAATATGACTTCTTCGTGGGACGGAGAGCTCATCAGAAAAGTCGGTGCGGCAATGGGCGGCGACTCGCTCGCGCTCGGCATTGACATCGTCCTCGCACCCGGTATGAACATCCAGAAAAACGTGCTCGGCGGGCGCAATTTCGAGTATTGTGCGGAAGACCCGCTGCTTACTGCATTTTCCGCTACTGCATACGTTAAAGGAATGCAATCCGCCGGAGCCGGAGCATGCCTTAAACATTTTGTCGCAAACGAACAGGAGACAGACAGAGGAACGATCAGTTCAAACATGACCGAACGCGCGCTACGAGAGATCTATTTAAAACCGTTCCAGCTCGCAGTTAAATATTCGTCGCCGGTCTCAATTATGTCGTCGTATAACAAACTTAACGGTACGTATAACTCCATCAACAAAGACCTTCTTACCGGCATCCTTCGAGATGAGTGGAACTATAAAGGAATGGTAATGTGCGACTGGGGCGCGGCCGGAGCTATCGAAGAAAAAGTGAGTGCGCAGAACGATATAAAGATGCCCGGCGGAGAAGCGAACAACGTTCCTGACGTGCTCGCGGGTCTAAAAAGCGGAAGAGTGGATAAAACTGCGCTGGACAAGTGCTGTGAGCATATTCTTTACGCTATTACGCAGTCTCCGACGTTTAAGAACCTCAAAATGAACTTTGAAGTCGATTTGGAAGGGCACGGAAAAGTTGCGCAGGAGGCAGCCGCTGATACGATAGTGCTGCTGAAAAACGAAAACGGTGCGCTTCCACTCGCTTCGGGTACTTCCGTGGCATTGTTCGGAAACGGCGCTTATAAGACTGTATTCGGCGGTTCCGGCTCGGGCGGAGTTACGCCGGCCAGTACGGTTAGTATAAAAAAAGGAATCGATAATAACGGAAAACTGTCTGTTTACGATGAAAAAAATAACATTTTCCGCCGCGCCGCTGCTCACTCGAAGACCGATCCTTCACAGGACAAGATCGTAGAAGAAGATTATGCAAAAGCGTGCGCCGAAGGCGCCGGTACGGCAGTTATCGTCATATCCCGTGATTCGATGGAGGGCGCGGATAACAGCGTTTCAAAAGGAGATTTCCTGCTTAACGGAAACGAGTCCAATATGATCAGGCGCGTTTCCGAGGCGTTTCACGCACAGGGGAAAAAGGTCACGGTGCTTATAAATACGGGCTCTCCTATAGAGATAAGTTCGTGGCAGGAGCTCGTTGACGCGGTGCTTTTCATCGGATATCCGGGGCAGAACGCGGGCGATGCAGTCGCGGCTGTACTTTCCGGAGACGTTAATCCTTCTGCTAAAACAACGATGAGCTGGCCTGTCAGTTATACCGATACGCCCGAGTACAGCAGCTTCCCCGGGAGTCCAAGCAAGATCGTTTATTACGAAGATATATACGTCGGATACAGATACTATAATACTTTTGATGTTAAGACGGCTTATCCGTTCGGCCACGGCCTGTCATATACGGAATTTGAGTATTCTGATTTTAACGTAAAGGAGAATCAGAACGGGTCGTTCACTGCTTCGGTAAAGATCACTAATAAAGGCGGCAGGGCAGGAAGAGAGATCGTACAGATATACGTATCAAAGCCCGAAACTACTTTAGAGCAGCCCAAATACGAGCTTTGCGGCTTTGCCAAAACAAAACTGCTTGACCCCGGCGAATCCGAAACGGTCAATGTTAAGATCACTGACGACGCGCTTTTCAGCTACGACACACAAAGCAGCAGATATATCGTTGACGCCGGTCAATACAAGTTTTTTGCCGCGGCTTCTTCGAATGATATTCACGCTGAAGCTTCCGTAGTTATTAATGCGCTCCGCGTCGTGTACGACGTCGAGAACCGCTGCGTACCGTCTCCCGAACCTATGCATATAGTAAAATCCGAATACAAAAATCGCGGTCAAATTACCGATGAAGATGCGCTCGATTCTGAACTTACGAAGAAAGGCAAAGCTTATACGTTAGAACTTGGTTCGTTGAGCGAGGTTGGAGCAGTTTACCTTAACTGGGAAAAACTCGATTCTCCTTATGTGGTAAGCGTGGCGGGAGAAGATCAAATATTCACCCGCTATGATATTTTCGCGTCAGACGGGCTTAACTTTACTATTATCAATCTTCACGGAACAGAGGCAAAATATATCAAGATCGAACCTGTCACTTCTTCAAAAATAATTGACGCAAAAGTCTTTTCTGCAACGGAAGCCGACAAGGCTGATAAACCGGAAACATATGAGAATATTGCCTTGAATAAACGTGTGAGGGCCGCTTCCGTCGAGGGCAATCTCGTGGCGGCTAACGCTGTCGACGGTAATCTTACGACGCGCTGGGGCTCCGATCCGAACGGAAAATCCTGGCTTACCGTAGATCTGGGTGAATCAAGGCTGGTTAAAGGTATTATGCTTTATCTTGAAGCCGCATACGTACCGTACCGCATAGAATATTCGAACGACAATAAAGAATTCACGACGATCGCCTCGATCGGTTCCGGGGAGCTTTTTGTAAAGCTTCGCGATATCGACGTAGAAGCGAGATATATACGTTTCATACGCGAAGGTGAGAACTGGTTCAGTATCTACGAAGCGGAAATATACGGGTAAACGTTTATGAGGGTCTGCTCTTAATACGCTTATTCCGCGATCTGACGAGGTGCCGCCCGGAAACGCAAAATGCGATCCGGGCGGTCAGTTTTTGCGTTGAAAATCAACGCATCATTGTGATATACTTAGGTCGATCATATGACCGGACGAGGAAGATTGTTCATGAGTCAAATAAGCAAATTTACAGATCTGATCGAGAAAAAAGAATACGTCAGCGCTGCCGCAGCAGTTTTGTACGATTCTTCTGCTGTTTTTGCCGCGACTGTCGGTCTCGACGGACGCCCTCAGGTGAGGCCCGCGTTGTTTGCGTTCGAGCAGGACGGCGCCTTTTACTTCATAACGCGAAAAAGCAGCCGCATGTATGCTGAACTCTCAAAGACGCCCTACGTACAGTTTTGTACGAGGAATGAAAATGATGAATTGACGTTCCGGCTTTCGGGTAAAGTCTGCTTTACGGAAGAAAAAACTATTATTGACCGCGCCGCAAAAAACTGTCCCGAAATTTCAAATAGTTCCGGAGAAGATAAGAAAGCATTGATAGCGTTCTTCCTCCTTGGGGCAGAAGCTGTGCTGGAGATCTCAGGAGAAGAAAGGAAACTGCCTCTCCCTGATCCTTCCGGAGTACTTATAGGAATCACCATAAAGAAAAAGAACGAATTGAGAGACCGCATCGCCCGCCTGCTTATAAGCCGCGAAGAACAGCCGCCCGTAACTGATCCGGAAGCGCTGCGAATGTTTGACGGCGCCCTGCTCGTATTTGCCGAAGCAGCAAAGGCACTCTGGCCGCGAATGGATATCAGGCCGGTCGAGCGTGCAGCCGTTTTCGAAACTTACGACGAACGTGAAAAATATACGGCACGTGCCGCGTCGATCATCGGCAATGCAGTTATTAATTATCCGGAGGATATTACGTACTGGCTCGATCCGGAGAGATGGAGCGAAAACGGATTTGCCGAATGATATTGACACTTTGACTGAATGGCGCTGGCGCCGAAACAGGAGGAAAAACAGATGAAAAAACTCAGGATCTTTTATCTGGAACATTGCCCTTATTGCCGTAAGGCGAGGGAGGCACTTGATGAGCTGAAAGCTGAGAATGCGGAATATGAAAACGCTCAGGTGGAATGGATCGAAGAGACGCGTTCTCCTGAGATCGCTGACGGATACGATTATTACCGCGTGCCGAGCATCTTCTGTGATGATAAAAAGCTCTACGAATGCAGTCCGGCGGATGATTATGAGAAGATCAAAGCTCAGGTGGAGGAGGCACTAAAAGCCTCACTAAAAGAATAATCCACAGATGCTTTTTACGAATTAAAAGAGTTGCTGGAAAGCAGCTCGGCAGAGAGGAGCAGGAAATGAATATAACGGTCTATCTCGGGGCGTATGAGGGCAATGACGCTGCGCTCAGATCGGCAGTTGAAGCGCTTGGGACGTGGATCGGGAAGAGCGGGAACTGTCTCGTATACGGCGGGTCAAAATCCGGCCTTATGGGCGTTCTGGCAAAAAGCGTGATCTCATCCGGCGGCAATGCCATCGGCGTCGAACCTGCGTTTTTTGTGGCAGAGGAGCTCCAATATGATGAACTTACGGAGCTGATCGTCACTAAAGATATGTCGGAACGTAAAGCAAAGATGATAGAACTCGGCGACGCGTTTATTGCCCTTCCCGGCGGTACCGGAACGCTCGAAGAAATAAGCGAGATCATGTCGAAAATATCGCTGAGACACCTTGACGCACCGTGCATCATTTACAACCATAAAGGATTTTACGACGGACTTAAGCAGCTTCTCGGCGCGATGAGAGAGCACGGGCTTTCAAACGTTGACCGCCAGAAAGGAATCAGTTTCGCGGACAGTATAGATGAAGTTATAAGGAGATTGGAATATGGACAAAAAACTGTATGAGATCACGCGAGGAGAAGAAGAGAACCGTATCCTTCCGTTTTTCTGGCTGCACGGAGATGATCAGGACAAATTCGCTTCGGAATTCGATAAGATCGAGGAGGCGGGGATAAAGGCGGTCTGCCTGGAGTCAAGAACGCATGAGGATTTCTGCGCTGAAGGCTGGTGGGCGGATCTCGATATGATCATGGAAGAGGCAAGGCGGCGCGGAATGAGAGTGTGGGTCCTTGACGACAGACATTATCCCACAGGAATTGCCAACGGTATGATCGCGAAGAAGTATCCGGAACTCAGAAAATGGCACATGATCGAGAAACACGTTGACGTCGTCGGACCGCAGACCGGCTCGATCATTGTCCACGGCGATGAAGAAAACGTCGTTGAGAAGGCCAGAAAGCTGCTGGCGGCGGTGGCGTGCAGGCGCGACGGGCCGGATGAGAAAATGACGCCTCCGATGATCGATCTTACGCAGAATATAAAAGGCGATTTCCTTTACTGGGACGTGCCCGAAGGCAACTGGCGCGTTTATCTGATTTTTATAAGCCGTGAGGCAACGGCCGGACATATGGTCGATTATATTCATATGATCGATCCGGATTCCGTAGACGTTCTGATAAACGAGGCCTACGCGCCGCATTATGATCACTATGCTGCAGATTTCGGTAAAACTTTCGCGGGCTTTTTCTCTGACGAACCTGCGCTCGGTAACTCTTTCCTGCGCGGCGTGCCTGTAGGCGGATATGATTATAAAATAGGGCTTCAGCTGCTCGGACTTCCGTGGCGCGACGATATGCCGCAGATGTTTGAAAAAAGGCTCGGTAAAGACTGGAAACTGATGCTCCCCGGGCTCTGGAGGCCGCTCGAAGGAATCACGGCGAAAGTCCGGCTCGCGTATATGGATATTATGACGGGGCTCTACCGCGAGTGCTTCGCGATGCGTATCGGAAACTGGTGCCGCGCGCGGGGAGTTGAATATATCGGCCACGTTATCGAAGATATGAACTGCCACGGGCGCATGGGGTCAGGTACCGGCCATTATTTCAGGGCACTCGAAGGGCAGGATATGGCGGGAATTGACGTTGTTCTGCACCAGATATTACCGTTTACCGCGCATCTCGACCATAACTCCAGAGCGGGTTACGGGAGCGTTGACAGCACGTTTTACCACTATATGCTTGGCAAACTGGGCACGTCTTTGGCGTATATGACGCCTCATATGAAAGGGCGGACAATGTGCGAGATCTTCGGGGCTTACGGCTGGGCCGAAGGCGTACCGATGATGAAATGGCTGATCGACCATATGCTTGTCCGCGGCGTCAATTATTTCGTCCCGCATGCGTTTGACACGCACTATCCGCTTAAAGATTGTCCGCCGCATTTTTATGCGCGCGGAAATAACCCCCAGTTCCGCGACTTTGCCGCGCTTATGCGCTACACCAACCGTATGAGCCACCTGCTGACCGACGGCCGGATCGCTCCCGACGCCGGTGTGTTCTATCACGTTGAAGCGGAATGGACGGGCGATGATTATATGCTTTCGGAGTATCCCGCGAAGGCGCTCCTGGATGCGCAGCTCGATTACGTTTTCGTACCTGCTGACGCGCTGGTGAACGCAAAACTGAATTCCGACGGTCTGCTTTCGCTTTCGCTTCCCGGCGCGGACGGCCCTTACGGATCAGTAGACCTCACCGTGCCATGCCTGGTTATGCCTGAGGCCGGAACGCTTCCTGAGCCGGTAATGAGAAAACTTTGTGAACTTTCTCGCGCCGGTTTCCCTGTAGCATTCGCCGGTTCAGTTACCAGAATGTCTGATTACGGTCCTGTGCCTCTGCCGGAAACAGTAAAGGCTCTTTCGCTCGATGAACTGCCGGGGTTCGTGCGAATCGCGTCTCATAGGGGGACCGTGCGTGTGTCTCCTGAGTTCCCGCTTTTAAGAACTTTCAGGTACGAGCGCGGCGGCAACGTTTATTATATGGTTTTCAATGAAGACGTCCGTCCGTTCAGCGGTACTGTTTCGTTCCCGGTAAAAGGCGCGGATCATGCTGCAAAACTTGATCTGCTTTATATGAGATATTCTGAGGCACGTATCGACGCCCTCGGCGGAAATGCAGGAGTGACTGTCGCGCTTGAGCTTTCACCGTACGAATCGTGTGTGTTTGCGTTCGGAGAAGATTCGCTCGCAATCCTGAGCTCTGATGAGTCGCTTTTGACCCTGTCGCCTGCAAGCTCAGGGGAGCACGATGCGGCCGGAAGCAGGAACGTACTGCTTGACCTCTTCGACATTTCCAAGTGTGCCGCCACCGAATATCCCGCATATACTGAAGTTGCCAAAGACAGCCCGCTGTTCGATATCACCGGGCCTGAAGGCGATCCGCGCTTCTGCGGTTATATCCGCTACGAGGCGAGATTCGAAGCGAAGGCGGGAGAGGTGCTTAAAGAGATCGATCTCGGCCGGGTGGGCGAGACGGCGCACGTTTCTCTTAACGGCGTCAATATCGGTTTCTCGATCTGCCCTCCGTACCGCATCTGCCCGGCCGGTCAGGCAGCCTCATCCGCGGTTTTAAAGGACGGCGTCAACGTCCTCGTTGTGGAGGTGGCGAATTCTATGGCTTACCTGCAGCGTGACAAGTTCTCGATCGAGCTTATGGTGAGCGCTTCCGGGCTGCTTGACCCCGTGAAACTTACGATAACTAAATAAGAGTGTTATTTCAGATAAAAATATGCTAAAATGCAAACGTTTTATACAAACACCCAAACTAACTAATATGGAGGAAACATGAAAAAGAAACTGTCCTGCTTTGTTTCGGCCGTTCTGGCGGTGATAATGATACTTTCACTTGCCGGATGTACGGCGCCGAAAAAGTATTCCGAGCATCTTGACGATTACGTCTTTACGGCACGGTACCACGATAACTTTAACATTCTGCAATTGACCGACATCCACTGGAACGTGAATACTTCCACGAAGTCTTCGATGAACTACCTCGACAAGCTGTTCAAAGAAGTCAGCGATCACCTCGCAGCGACACAGGGCGAGGGCGCGAAAATTGACCTCGTCGAACTGACAGGCGATATGTTTATGCTTGCCAACAGCTATCACCTGAATACTTTTGTGGATTATTTTGAAAAGAAAGCGGAAGAGTACGGCTTCATTTACGCGCCGATCTGGGGAAATCACGACAGACACAGCCTGTACCATCCGAACGAACTTGCAAAGCGTTTTAAGAACGCAAAGCACTGCGTCTATTTTGAACCGTCGGACGATCTTTACGGAAGAAGCAATTTCGTTATCAACCTTACTGAAGACGGTACTAAGAATTCTTCCGTCGCGTGGATGATCGCGAACCTTGACTCCGGCGCGGCGTTCTCAGAAACGGAACTGTCTGTTTTCAGAGACTACGATTACATCCGTCCTGAACAGACCGACTGGTTTATTGCCGAACACGCGCTTGCAGGCGAGAACGTTCCGGCCATAGCTTATTATCACATTCCGCAGGATGAAAACGAAAAAGCCTGGAAAGCAGTTTCCGAAGAAGGCGCCGATATCAGGAACAAATTCTTCAGGCTTGAGGAGTTTGCGGACAACGGCAATGAAAAGTATGCGAGTGATTTTATTGATCGCGCCAAAGACCATAATCTCAAAGCTGCGTTTATGGGTCATGCGCATAACGTCGACTGGACGTTTGAGTATGAGGGCGTCGTGATAGGTCTCGGAGTTAAAACGGGCACCGAGCTTTATTTCGCACATATCGACGTGGAATCAGACGACGAAGCGATGAAGGCAGGCCTTAAATCTGTGAATATTACAGAAAATTTCGATCTCATCGGCGCGTCATTGGTGACGCTTACAGGCCGCGACGGCTCCTTTGATCTGGAGCATCTCTATTTTAACGAAAGGAAAGACGGAAACTTCGCCGTCTGGGTGAAATGGTGATGAAAAAGATTTTTGACCGCAATAATTTTGTCCTGGCGCAGCTGGACGGAAAGCAGAAAAAACAGTCGGTGATCGTTCTGGCGGCTGTAATTATATTCTTTATACTTTCCGCGTTTACTTTCATGAATTTCTTATACTGCCTCTCGGACTGCATCGGTTCGATCGTATGTTCATCGGCAGACGTTGCTATTCGGGACGCGCTCAGATCGTGTCCTGTTTTCCTGTCGTTCTTCATATCTCTCAGCGGACTGATGGTCGCCCATACTTTCTACAGGAACGAAAGCCCTGAGATCCTTCATAAAAAAGCGAAGAAACACGCGATCATCGGCATAGTGCTGGGCGCACTGCTCATCGTCTACGTTATCGTAATGCGCATCGCCGGAAAATACCTTTCACTCGTAGAAGGAGCGCCTTCTCCCATATATCCGCTCGATTCTGTACTATACGCGCTGCTCTTTATCGTGCTCGGCATTCTGGTTATTCTTTTCCTTAAAAAAGATGCAGCGTCGCAGCTGTTCTGCGGCGCCTCGAGGGCTCCTCTCCAGAAGAAGGGCAGAGGAGTGCGAAGCGTTTTCAGAACGTTCTGGCTGCTCATAGCGCTCTACGGATTCTGCGGCTTCTTCTACAGCTTCTTTATCGTTGACTTCTCTATAGGATACGTACCGTACAGTATTGCGATGCTGCTCGTATCATTTGTCGCCTGTCTGACTCTCGCGGTATGGGAACTGTTCTACAACAACCTTACGGCAGAAAAACGCAAAGAATTTACTTTGCCGCTTGCAATCATCTCTCTTGCCGTATCGGTCGCGGTAACGGTATTCTATTTCCTTGCCCTGAAGGGCAATCTCGACGGGCCTTCCAACGTCGGTTTCGGACTGCTTCCGGTAGCGTTTTCCGCGAGCGTGAATTTTGCGACGCTGATCGTGGTGGCAACGCCTTTGATAGTCTCTGTAACCGCGCTGATCAGAGGTATTACCAGGAGAAAGCGTAAATAAAAATGGATCTGAAAACAGGATCTGAATTAAGCCATATTACAGCAAAGCGGCTGCTGCTTCTTATCTTAGCAGCAGCCCTGCTTTCTTTTGCCTTATCCGGCTGCAGTCTGCTGCGCTATTATTTTTCGCCCGAAGATGACGCTAAAGATAAGATCAAAGTGAATATTCAACTTGATCTGGAAGAAGATATCGGGCTGCTTGTAATAAATCATAACGTAAACGGTAAAACCGGAGCAGGAGGCATTTCGAATGCTGACAGATCGATGCTGAAGCGAAATAGCAAAGATCTATGGTGGGATTTTGAAAAGGAGCGTCACGAAGTCGCGGGAGACACTGCCGATATTATAATCAGTTTTATCGTCGTGACAAAATATTTCGAGCCCAATTACGAAAATGATTATCCTGAAGAATTTCAAATCCCTGTCAACGAGATCCGCTTTACAGCCGCTTTCGGAGAGACGGTTACGGTGAAGCTCACCGGGAGTAAAGAAAATGGATACTCCGCGACGGTTGTTGACCGATAAAATGATTCGGGAGAGCGTTATGAAAATATATGAATACGGAAACAGCGAAGCGGATATTGTCCTGTTGCAGCCTGTAGACGATCATGATCTCGAATTCATTAAACACGAAGCAGATTTGATCGCCGCAGGATGCGGGCGTTCTTTCAGATTGATCGCGGTAAAAGTTGAAGACTGGAACAAAGATCTGTCTCCGTGGGAGGCGCCGCCCGTATTTGGTAAAGAGAGCTTCGGCTCCGGAGCCCCGGATACTCTTTCTGAACTTATCAAACTGTGCGGCGATAAAAGCAAAACGTATTTTATAGGCGGATATTCACTTGCGGGCCTTTTCGCGCTCTGGGCGTCTTATCAGACTGACGTGTTCAAAGCAGTCTGCGCCGCGTCGCCTTCCGTCTGGTTTCCGGATTTTACAGATTATATGAGCGCGAATGAGATTCGGACAGGGATCGTCTACTTAAGTCTCGGAGACAGAGAGGAAAAAACGCGGAATCCGTTAATGGCTTCGGTAGGCGGCAATATCCGCAAGGCATATGAACTGCTCCGTGAGCGCGGGATCAACTGCGTGCTTGAATGGAACGAGGGCAATCATTTTAAAGAACCTGATATCAGGACGGCGAAAGCGTTTATTTGGGCGGTCAATAATTATGAAGCAGGAACAGTTTAAGACGATCGAACGGGAAGTGGATTTCTGCGTAGTAGGCGGAGGGCTTGCGGGCCTTTGCGCCGCTGTCAGTGCTGCGAGACACGGAGTAAAGACTGCGCTTATACAGGAGCGCCCCATGCTCGGAGGCAATGCTTCCAGCGAGATACGTATGTGGGTGTGCGGTGCCGGTTTCAGAGGCGGTAACAAGCGCGAGACCGGTATTATCGAAGAACTGATGCTCGAGAATATGTACCGCAACCCGGACAAGAATTATTCGGTCTGGGACGGGATCCTTTACGAACTTGCCGTCAACGAACCGAACCTTACTCTGATCCTTAATTGCTCTGTCAATTCTCTTGAAATGTGCGGGGACAAAATCGCCAGCGTCACCGGGTGGCAGATGACTACTCAGCGCTTCCAGACCGTGCGCGCTAAATTGTTCGCGGATTGCTCCGGAGACAGCGTGCTTGCCCCTCTCTCCGGCGCGGATCATACGATAGGCCGTGAGGCGAGATCGATGTTCGGAGAAAGCATTGCCCCCGAATCCGGCGACCGCCTGACTATGGGCATGAGCTGCATGATACAGGCGAGGGAAGAAGCGCGCCCGAGCACGTTCATTCCGCCTGCGTGGGCTTATCATTTTACCGCTGATGATATCTTTCACCGCGTGCCCGATATGAGCAATCCCGATGAGAACTTCTGGTATCTTGAAATAGGCGGAGATGCCGATTCTATCGGCGATACGGAAGAAAAGCGCGACGAATTGCTGAAGATCGCATACGGGCTCTGGGATTACGTTAAAAACGCTCCGGAGAACAAGGCTAAAAACGCAAACTGGCGCCTCGACTGGGTCGGTATTCTTCCGGGAAAGCGCGAGAGCCGCCGCTATCTGGGCGACGTAATAATGACGCAGAATGACGTCAGCGCAGGAGGCCTATTCCCGGATCTTGTAGCGTACGGAGGCTGGCAGATGGACGATCACGATCCGCGCGGCTTCTATTCTAAAGGACGTCCCAACGTCAATTATCCGGCTCCGTGCCCGTACGGAATACCGTACAGAAGTCTTTATTCCCGAAACGTATCAAATCTGCTTTTCGCAGGCCGCAATATTTCGGTAACGCACTGGGCGCTGAGTTCTACGCGCGTTATGGGTACGTGTGCGATTGTAGGTCAGGCGGCGGGGACCGCGGCGTATCTGGCTGTCCGCGACGGACTTACGCCCCGCGGCGTTTTCGAAAAGGATATCGGGGAACTGCAGGCGATACTCATGGACGATGACTGTTATCTGCCTTTCCATACCCGCAAGGTACCGGAACTGACAATGAATGCGGAAATTGACTGCCCTTCGCCGGATAAAGAAAATCTCAGGAACGGGATCGACCGCCCGATCGACGGCAGCGATAACGGAGTTACGTTGACGGCAGGGCAGAGTGCCGCATATCTGTTCGATAAAACGCGGAGTATCTCGCGCGTACGCATCATCTGGGACAGCGACCTTGACCGCGATACTATGCCGCTCATAGGAGGCCGCCCGTTCCGTCTTAATATGCTGGCAAACAGGCCGCTTAACTGTCCCGATTTTTACGTTCCGAAAACTATGACCAGATCTTACCGTATCGAAGGACTTCGCGAGTCCGGAGAGTGGGTCAATATTTATGAATGCGGCGACAATCATCAGCGCCTCAACGTGGTTCAGCTTGAGGGAGAGTTCCGCGGCGTGCGGCTCGTTCCGCTGTCAACGTGGGGCAGCCCCGATTTCCATATTTTTTCTTTCGACGTTCAGTGATTTATAAAGGGACCCGGCGTCAGAATCCGAGCTTTTTAGAGATGTTGTCAGCGATACGAATTATCTTTTCGGCGATCGGTCCGACCGCTTCTGTCGTGACGCGTTCGACCGGGCCCGAGATACCTATTGACGCCACTGCGGAACCGGTATAATCATATATGCAGGAGGCGATACAGCGCATGCCGGGCGTCGTTTCTTCGTCGTCAACGGCGTACCTGCGCGCTTTGTTTGCTTTTGCCTCGAGCATCAGTTCCGGGCAGGACGTGATCGTATACTGAGTATGTTTTTCAAGCGGCCTTCCTGATAGCAGGCTGAGCTGTCTGTCTTCATCAAGTGCATAAAAGAGGGCTTTCCCGTGCGCGGTACAGTGTACTTCTTCGACGTCTCCGGTTTTCAGAATAACGCCTAGATACTGCCTTTTCGTACAGCAGTCGATTATATATATTCTGTCATCCTCCCATACGCTGAGACCCGCAGCCTCTCCCGTGACGTCGGCAAGCTCTTCCAGAAACGGATGGGCGATCGATCTGATGTCGTACTTGTCGAGCACTCTGTCCCTGAATTTGCAAAGTTTAAGGCCGAGCTCGTACTTACCGTTGTCACCGATCTGTTCGACGTAACCGGCGGCTTCGAGCGTCCGAAGGAGCCTGTATGCCGTACTTTTATTAACGCCTAAAAAACGGCCTAGTTCAGTGACCCCCATCTTACCGTGCTCATATATGAGGTCAAGGATCTCAAGACCTCTTGATAACGAATTGATCGTCTGGATACCGTTGTCCATCGCAAATCCACCGCCAAAATGCATACATGATCCATTGCCTCCGCGGACAAATTCGAATATTGACACGCGCGGTCAATGAATGGTATAATTTTACCATAAGAAACGCGTTGCGTCAAGCGCAACAAATTTCGCAAACAAAACATAATTTATCATATGATTCAAGGAGTGGTTTTTATGCTCAGATTAGGCTTCCTGGCTAACGGCGAGATGCTCGGATGGGAGAGCGAGAAGCTTTGCGCCTTTATACGCGAGTCAGGCTACGACTGTGTCGAACTGATCGACGATATCATTTTTTCTCCTGATAAACCTGAAAGCTATGTCAAAGGCCTGCTCAAAGCCGCGGCTGAGAATAACGTTCAGATCTCCGAGATCCTCGTTCAGCACGATCTCGTTATGAAAGATGAGGTCGCCAGACGCGCTTCCGTAGAACTTATCAAAACGAATATCAAAAAGGCAGCCGGGATGGGCGTTAATACGGTAAATCTTTTCACTGGCCCCGTTCCTTGGATGCCCGGTGCGCTTAAAGTAGGCAGAGACATTTCTTTTGAAGATACGTGGAATATGATCTTCTCCGCGTTTGATGAGATCATTCCCGTGGCTGAAAAGAACGGTGTCCGTCTCGCGGTCGAAAACGTCTGGGGCATGGCGGCGCACGATTTCTTCACTAACAGCTTTTTGCAGAATCATTATGATTCGAAAAATCTCGGTGTAAACCTCGACGTTTCCCACGATACACTTTACGGGATCAAAGATCCTGCGTTCATCGTTAAATCGTGGGGGAAGGATAAGATCTTCCACGTCCATCTCAAGGACGCGGTCGGTATCCCCGAGGACGGCAGCTTCGTGTTCCCGGTGATCGGCGAAGGCGTTGTGAATTTCAGGGCTCTGTTCGGAGCGCTGCGAGATATCGGATACGACGGAACTGTCAGCGTGGAATTTGAATCCTGGGCTTACCGGAACACCGTGTACGGCGGACAGCACGCACCCGCGGCTCCGGAGATGAGAAAAATTCTGGACAAGTTTTTAAATTAAAACGCATTTTTGAACAGTCTTGGAAAGGGGACTTTTATTATGAGCAAACACAACATCATCATTGTCGGCTGCGGCGCCATCACGTTCCGCTGGCTGGACCACATCACCAAACGCGACGACTGCAAAGTGCTTGCACTTGTCGACAGAAACGTTGACAACGCGATCAACTACCGCGACCGCTACGGCCTTGACTGCAACATCTATACGAGCGAAAAAGAAGCTCTCGAGAAGGAGAAGGGCAATCTTCTTATCGACCTTACGTTCGTCACGGCGCATTGCGAGATCGTAACTACCGCTCTTAAAGCAGGCTACGACGTTTTCGGTGAAAAACCGATGGCCTTCACGGTAGATCAGGTCAACGAGATCTTAAAGACAGTCGACGAGACCGGTAAACATTACTTCGTTATGCAGAACCGCCGCTTCATCGACCGCGTAGGAAAGATCCGCGAACTCGTAAAATCAGGCCTGCTTGGTGAACCGACGCTGCTTAGCGGCTCGATCTACGTAAACGCTGACATGGGCAGCATCCGTAACAACCTTAAATACCCTCAGCTCCAGGACAATAACATTCACAGCTTCGATATGGCCCGCTACCTCGTCGACGGCAAGCCTACTTCTGTAATCTACCACAGCTTCCGTCCGAAGGGCTCGATGTATACCGGCGACTCCGCATGCGACGCGGTGTTCGAATTTGACAACGGTGTGACGTACCTGTTCCGCGGCTATAACGGCGCTCAGGCATGCTGGACTTCCTGGGACAACGAATGGCGCATCGACTGCGACAAGGGTTCCGTGGTTTGGGACGGTTTCGGCGACGTGCATTACCAGTATTTTGAGCATACCAACGGCCTTCACTTCGGCGAGTGGTTCAAAGAGGGCGTGTTCGAGAAGCCGGAAGTCGTTCGCGACCAGCACGACGGAGCACTCGAAGACCTGTTCGACGCACTTGACACCGGCCGCACTCCCGGGACTGATTGCAAGGACAACGTCTACAGTATCGCGATGGTTCTTGCCAGCATCAAGAGCATCGAGGAGAACCGCAAGGTCGAGATCGTTGTCAACGACACGTATCCGTACCTGGAGCTGAAATAAAGTATTGAGATAAAACCTGCAGCAATGGATATTGCAGATTGGAGATTGGATCTTTATGAAAAAAACTGGCGGAGAAGTTATCGTACAAAAACTTGTTAATGAAAAAGTGCCGTACATCCTGGGCATCCCCGGCCACGGCGTTCTCGGACTGTTCGACGCGATCCGCAAAGCGGAGGCTGAAGGTAAAATCAAATACCTCCAGGTCAAGCACGAGCAGGCCGCAACAGCTATTGCCGACGGATACTACCGCGTAAAAGGCGAGCCTTTAGCAGTATTTGCCTCGATCGGTCCCGGCACACTTAACCTCTCTATCGGACTGGCAACGGCTTTCGTTGACTCCACTCCTTTCCTGGCTCTCTGCGGAGATACGCACACTAATATGTACGGCGTGGGCGTGCTTCAGGAAGTCGAAAAAAATCATGACAGCAACATTCAGCGCGCACTTGAGCCTCTGGTAAAACGCAGCTGGCGCGCCGAGACGGCCGACCAGCTTCCACGCATCATGAACAACGCGTTTAAGGAAATGCTTTCAGGGCGCCGCGGACCTTGCGCGATAACCCTTCCTATGGACGTGCAGGCTGATTCCACCGAAAAGGAGATTTCTCTGGATAAACAGCCCGTATGGCCTCTCCCGAACGCAGATAAAAAATCCGTTGACGACGCGATCGCACTGATGAAGACGGCTAAAAGGCCGCTCATATTTGTAGGCGCCGGAGCAATGCACGCGAAAGCCGGAGCACTCATTGAACGCCTGGCGGAAAAGTGGGGCGCGGCGATCATCACGACACTTGCGGCGAAAGGCACTGTTCGCGAAACACATCCTCAGTACTGCTTCCACACCGGCAGCAAGGGCACAAAGATCGGTCTCGAGATAAGCCGTTCTGCCGACGTCGTGCTCGCGCTCGGGACAAGATTCGCCGATGAATCTACATGCTCGTACCGCAAAGGGATCGCTTTCAATTTCCCGGACACGAAGCTTGTCCAGGTCGATCTCGACGGACATGAGATAGGCAAGAACTACAAAGCAGACGTGGGCGTTTTCTCTGACGTAGTTTCGTTCCTGGAGGCACTCGAAGCGGCTGCTCCTGATTTCAGTGTTAACAAAGCGTACCTCGATGAGATCGCACAGAAGCGCTCCGACTGGTTCGCGTTCGTAGCTGATAAACATAAGGTCCGCACGAAAGAGTTCACTATTTCGCGCCTCATCGGAACTTTATCCGAAACGCTGCCCGATAACACGATCATTTCCACGTCTTCGGGCAATACACAGGCTCAGCTCTTCCAGGAGTACTGCTACAAAGAGCGCTATTGCAACCTTACGACCGGCGGCTTCTCCACCATGGGCTGGGCAATGCCGGCGGCGTTCGGCGCAAAGCTCGCTGCTCCCGACAGGCCTGTCGTGGCGCTGGTAGGAGACGGAGACTTTATGATGGTGATGCAGGAGCTTTCTACCGCTGCTCAGTATCGCATCCCGGTCGTTACGATCGTTGCGGATAACCGCGGCTGGATGGCAATTAAGGACCTGCAGACCGACGTTCTGGGCATCGAAAACACGTTCGGCAACGATTTCGAACAATGCGGCAAACCTTATGCTCCCGATTTCAAGAAAGTAGCCGAAGGCTTCAACATCAAAGCTTACCGCGCGGAGAACGAAGCTGAACTGAAAGACGCGATCAAAGATGCGCTCGCTCAGGACGGTCCTTCGCTTATACACGTTCCCGTATCTTCTGAATTCCCGTATTCCGGCGGCGAAGCGTTCGGATGGTGGGACGTTCCGATCCCGGGATACATGGAAGAAAAAAGAAAGGCGTACGAAAATGCCGTCAGAGAAGAAACAGTTTGACCAAAAAACAACTATGAAGGCCGCGGCGGAAATACGAAAAGGGTGCATACGCGCCCTTGCCGCCGCCGGATCCGGACATATCGGGGGAAGTATGTCGCTGGCGGAAATCCTGGCAGTACTGTACACCGATATATTGAATATCGATCCGAAAAACCCTCACATGGAAGAGCGCGACTGGGTGGTGCTTTCTAAAGGCCACTGCGGTCCTGCGCTGTACTCTACGCTCGCGTATAAAGGCTATTTTCCGGAGGATGAGCTGCTGACGCTTAACAAGGGCGGCACGAATCTGCCGAGCCACTGCGACAGGCTTAAGACGGTAGGGATCGACATCAGCACTGGCTCTCTCGGGCAGGGACTGTCTCTGGCTGCGGGCGTGGCGCTCGGGAAAAGGCTTCAGAATATTCCCGGAAACGTATATGCGATCGTAGGCGACGGCGAACTGCAGGAAGGCCAGAACTGGGAAGCGCTGATGTTCATTGCCCACCGCAAACTTACGAATATCGTAGTTATCGTTGATAACAATAAACGCCAGCTCGACGGATACGTTGACGACATCTGCCGCGAAGAGGATCTTAAAGCAAAATTCGAGGCTTTCGGGTTCAACACGCTTCGCGTTGACGGACACGACGTAAACGCACTTTACGGTGCTTTCTGTGCCGTGCTGAATTCCGACAGGCCCGCAGCTGTTATTTGCGATACCGAAAAGGGTCACGGAGTTAGTCTTTCGGAGATAGACGGGTTTAATCACTATATGCCCGTGAGTGAAGAGGATGCAGAAGCGGCACTTTCGGAGATCGACCGCAGACTGGAGGAAAATTATGAGCGTATTGGTCAATAATTTTGCTTTGGACAACGTTGAGATGCGGCAGGCGTACTGCGATGCGCTGATCGCTGAAGCGGCCGTAAACGATAAGCTTATGGTGATCGACGCAGACGTGAGTCATTCGGTCGGCACGGGAAGGTTTTACAGCGCCTATCCTGACCGCGCGGTCAATTGCGGTATAATGGAAGCGCACGCCGTAGGGATGAGCGCCGGATTGTCCGCCACGGGAATGGTGCCGTTCTTCCACGCGTTCGGCGTCTTCGCTACGCGCAGAGTATTCGACCAGATATTCATTGCCTGCGCATACCAGAACCTGAACGTTAAGATCATCGGTGCCGATCCGCGCGTCACGGCGGCAACGAACGGCGGTACGCATATGCCTTTCGAGGACCTCGGTGTGATGCGCCTGATACCCGGCGTGAAGATAATCGAACCTGCCGATTCTTCGATGTACGGACAGATCGTTCACGCTATGGCCAATGATTACGGAGTTTACTACCTCCGCACCTCGAGGCGCAAGACGGTCCGGATCTACAAAGACAGAGTTAAATTCGAAACCGGAAAGGCGATAGAACTTTATGACGGAAAAGACGTATGCATAATCGCGTGCGGGATAATGGTCTACGAGGCGATAAAGGCGCGTGACGAACTGCTTAAGAAAGGAATAACGGCGCGCGTGCTTGATATGCATACGATAAAACCAGTAGACCGGAAAGCTGTAATATCCGCCGCGGCTGAATGCGGCGCGATCGTAACGGCGGAAAATCACAACGCGCTGGGCGGCCTCGGAAGCGCAGTATGTGAAGTCGTAACAGAAGAACTCCCTGTGCCCGTCGAACGCGTCGGCGTGCACGAGTCGTTCGGAGAAGTAGGTACACAGGACTATCTGCAGAAACGCTTTAAACTTACCGCCGAAGAGATCGTGAGAAAGGCGCTTATCTGCATTGAAAGGAAGGGCAGGAATATATGAGAATAGCTGTTATCAATGAAGTATCGTCAAGAGAGAAAAATGACAAAGTTCTGGAAGCACTCAAGGGACTTCCGGATATTGAAGTGTTTAACGTCGGAATGAGTTCGCAGGGCGACGAGCCGGAACTCACGTATATTCATACGGGGCTGATGGCGGCGATCTCGTTAAATTCCGGTGCGGCAGACATGGTCGTCGGAGGCTGCGGAACGGGTCAGGGCTTCCTGATCTCTGCAATGCAATATCCCGGAGTTTTCTGCGGGCTCATTACCGAACCGCTTGACGCATGGCTGTTTTCACAGATAAACGCAGGCAACTGCATTTCGCTTGCGCTAAATAAAGGCTTCGGCTGGGCGGCGGATATCAATCTCAAATATATTTTTGAAAAACTTTTTGCCGATCCGATGGGTCAGGGTTATCCGCTTCACAGAGCAAAGAGCCAGGGCGAGAGCAGAGAGAAACTAAAAGACATAAACGCCGCTGCGCATAAGGATTTCCAATCCGTGCTGAACAGCATAGATCACGAACTAATCGCACACGTTTTCACACACAGACCGTTTAAGGAGTTTATTGACAGCTATGGAAAAAATGAATTTATTTATTAATAACAAATACGTCGAATCCGCCGCGGATACTTATTATGACGTTTATAACCCGAGCACAGGCGAGATCATCGCAAAAGCTCCGAAATGCACTGAAAAAGAGGCCTCCGACGCAGTAGAAGCGGCGTACAGAGCATTTCCCGCATGGAAAGATACTCCCGTACTTAAGCGCGTACAGATCCTTCACAACGTGCGGCGCATAATGGAAGAAGAAATGGACGAACTCACCATGAGCGTTGCCCGCGAAAACGGTAAAGCCTGGGAAGAGGCGAGGGGCGACGTTCTTAAGGCTAAAGAGGCTACAGAACATGCTATTTCCATGCCTTCGCTGATGCTCGGAGATTCCATGATGAATGCTTCTTCAGGCTACGACACCGTGATGTACAGAGAGAGCGTAGGCGTCTTCCTGGGCATCGTACCGTTCAACTTCCCGGCTATGATACCGATGGGCTGGATGACACCGCTCTGCGTTGCCTGCGGCAATACGATCGTAATTAAAGCGTCGAGCTCAACTCCTATGACCGCGCTCAAATTCGCGGATATTTACAGGCGCGCAGGACTTCCCGACGGTGTCCTCAACGTCATTACGTGCGGCCGCGAAGTTACGGACGTGCTCCTGGCAGATGAAAGGATCAAGGGCGTTTCTTTCGTCGGCTCGACTAAAGTTGGCCTCCAGATCTATGAAAAAGCATCGAAGTACGGAAAACGCGTACAGACTCTTTGCGAAGCTAAAAACCACGCGCTCGTTATGAAAGATGCTCCGATCAAACGTACCGCTGCCGGCATCATCAACGCTTCGTTCGGCTGCGCCGGTGAACGCTGCATGGCACTTCCTGTAGTAGCCGTTGAAGAGGAGATAGCCGACGAACTTGTCGCCGAGATCGTAAGACTCGCTTCTCAGATCAAAGTCGGTCCGGCTTACGATAAAACGACCAAACTCGGCCCCGTATACAGCCTTGCGCATAAACAGAAAATAATAGGCGATATCGAAAAAGGCATTGCCGACGGCGCTGTGTGCGTTCTTGACGGCCGGAACGTTACGGTCGAGGGATTCGAAAACGGATTCTATCTCGGGCCCACGATCCTTGACCACGTCACGAGCGATATGTACGTAGGTCAGCGGGAGATATTCGGACCGGTTCTCTGTATCAAGAGGGTCAAAGATTTTGAAGACGGTCTTCGTGTAATGAACGGCAATCCTTTCGCAAACGGTTCGGTTATATTTACGCAGAACGGTTATTTCGCTCGCGAGTTCACCAAACGTACGGACGGAGGTATGGTAGGCGTGAACGTAGGCATTCCCGTTCCCGTAGGTGTTTTCCCGTTCTCCGGCCATAAGAAGTCTTTCTTCGGCTCGCTTCACACTCTGGGCAAGGACGGTATGAACTTCTACACCGATGCCAAATGTGTGACGCAGCACTGGTTCGCCGAAGAGGAGAAGGCTTCGCAGAAAGTATCCACGTGGGACGGAACGCTGAACGGATGATATAGATCCCGTGCTTAATCCGGATAGATTTTAATTACAGGCCTTCATTTAGTAAGGCCTTTTTTTATTTACAAAACACAATTAAAAAGATATAATAAACGACGGAAATTTTGCCGCGTTATCTTTGAACGAATGCCGCAGTTTTTTTGGTATGATAATTGCGATCAGTATTTTAAGGGGATTGATTATGAAACGTACAGTATTGATGATTCTTGCAGGTCTGATATGCATAAGCATTGTTTCCGGCTTCGGAAAAGGATACGAGAGCAATGTTCGTGCGGAAGCCGCGGCACAGGATGTTGTAACACCGACGTTTATTTATGATTTCACAGACGATGAAACGTATACTATCGGAGGCGGCGGACAATGTTTTACTGAGCTTACCGACGAAGGACTCCTGTGTACCGCAGTAGAAGACGATCCCAACGTCGGGATCGGGCTTGCAGGCGAGGCGGGAAACGAAATGGAGTGGATATTGATCAAATACCGCGGAAACGTCAATCATTCTGCCAGATCCGGCGAGATCTATTATACAACTCCGGATTCTTCCTACAGCGAGAAACAGTCGATAAAGTGGCGTTGGAACGGTATCTCTGACGAGTGGCAGACGCAGGTCATCCATGCACGTTCTCTTGGCAAGATCGAAGATCTGGTGCTAGACATCAGGTACGACTTCCTCGCGGCCGGGGCAAGCAACTTCCCGATAGAAGAAGGCGAGAGTCTTGAGACTGCTTTCATCGCTTTCTTCAAAACTGAAGAGGAAGCAAAGAATTTCGATTATGACGCTTATATCGCATCGATCGCACATTCCTCTGATCCGACTCCTCAGGTTAAAGAAAAGTGGGAGACGCCGGCTTTTGCTGAACCTGACGTGACGCTCAAGGCGGACAACGTTGACGGTACACTTAAGTTCGTACGTGGATCGGGTTCGGACAGCGTCGTGATCTCATACAGCACCGGCGGCAATGATTTTTCGTACACTGTCCCTTACAATGCGTATATTATGAACGGGCCACTCAAAGGAATTGACGACCTCGAACGCGCGCTCCCGGATCAGTTTACGATCATTAAGCCTGACTACGTTGACCACGAGGACGAAAATCCGGTTAAAGTTGACGTCGAGCCCCGTACTATCGGCGTTTACGGCGAAAACGGAAAGCGCTACGTCGGAATTTTCTATTTCCTCTGGCTCGGAACGTTTCACGACGTCAACGAAACTCCGAGAAATATCAGCAAAATAATGGAGCAGTACGGCACGGCGGCTAAAGATATGCCCGAAATCTGGGCGCCTGTCGGTAAAACGTTTTTCTTTGCTGAACCGCTCTACGGATATTACCGCATGAACGACGAATGGGTCGTCCGCAAGCATATGGAACTGCTTACGAACGCCGGAATCGATTTCCTTTATTTCGACGTCACAAATAATTTTCTGTACGAAGAAAACGCGCTTCGGCTTATGAAAATCTGTCACGAAATGAACGAAGAAGGATTTTCTGCTCCGAAGGTGGTTTTCTATACGAATACCGACGCCAAAGTGCGCGTAAAACAGGCGTATAAGGCTATATATCAGCCCGGACTCTATCCGGATACTTGGATGATGCTGGACGGAAAACCGCTCATTATCGCGCCGGAAGAAGCGAATATCGAAGGCTTCTTCACCATACGCGAGCAGCAGTGGCCGAATGAAGAAAAACGCGATAATACCTGGCCCTGGATCGACTGGGAATGGCCGCAGGAACTTTACGGACTTAATAACAGCGAAGCAATCAGCGTCTCTGTAGCGCAGCACAGCGGAAACAGCGAATTTTCCACGTCCGGACTTTACGGATATACGAAAAACAGAGGCAGATCGTACAACGGCTATTCGGACAAACACACTGCCGATTCATATAAGCTGGGTACTAATATCCAGCTCCAGTTCAACAGGGCGATAACGTCAGGAGTGCCTTACGTGCTTGTCACAGGCTGGAACGAGTGGATCGCTTCGAGATTCCACAACGAAAAAGAAGAACCAAATAAGATCAGATTCATCGATACGTTCGATTATGAGTACAGCCGCGATATAGAGATGAGCCGCGGCGGATATTTTGACAATTACTATATGCAGCTAGCTTCGAACGTGAGTGCGATAAGAGGTGCCGCGCCTGTCATTCTGCGTGACGACAGACATCAGATAAACGTTACCGGTGATTTTGCGCAATGGGATAAAGTGGAGCACTATTACTCTGATCCTTCGGGCGACGCTTCTGAGCGTGACTCTATCGGACACGGAGGGATCAAGTACGAAAATAAAACCGGAAGGAACGACATTGTCCGCGTAAAAGTGACCGGAGACGCGACGAATCTGTATTTCTATATCGAATGCAAGGATAATATTGTCCACGGCAGCGGTTCGGACAGCTGGATGCAGATCTACCTGAACGTTGACGCCGATAAGAGCGGATGGTACGGATACGATTATATTCTTAACTACAAGCCTGAGAATGATTTTACGACAACGCTTGCGCGCTACAGCGGCGCTGACGGTGCGTACGGTTTTACTCCCGCGGGGTCAAAACTTACCTATAAAGTTTCGGGCAAACAGCTGATGATCGGCTTTCCGATGGAGGAACTCGGAATCGAATACTACGACCGCATCGAACTGGAATTTAAGATCGCTGACAGCAGAAGTTCGTATGCGACAATGGAGCAGTTTTACGAGGACGGTGACGCGGCGCCTTTAGGACGTATGAATTTCGTATATCAGACTTATATCGAGAGTGTGAGCGGCGATAATAAGACTGCCGTTGTTAAAGAGGCAGACCGCGTTAAATACGCTCAAAACGAGCCTGATATCACTGAAAGACCTGATAAAGATAATAAAGATTCTAAGATAAACGGCTGGCTGATCGGCGGGATCGCTCTCGGAGCCGCTGCCGCTGCCGCCGTCGTGATCGTGATCATCGCGCGTAAGAAGAAAAAAGCATGATCGCATTCAAGCGTGAGAAAAAGTATTAGCTGATGAAACGGAAAGCCCCGGCAAAAAGGGGCTTTCTGCTTTTGTAAAGTTTACGCGTGCCCCGGAAGAGGAAGCCCTGGCTGAACAAGCCGTTATTCTTTATTTTACATAATAATTGTGATATAATAAAAAAGGCAAGTATGCCAGATGGTCGCGGGCACGGTACGAAAGAAAGTGTCTGAGGAAAGTCCGGGCTCCGCAGGGCAGGATGCCGGTTAACGGCCGGTGAAGGTGACTTCAAGGAAAGTGCAACAGAAAACAACCGCCCGCTTTTTGAGGGTAAGGGTGAAAAGGCGAGGTAAGAGCTCACCGCCGCTGTGGTAACACGGCGGGCAGTGTAAACCCCATCCGGAGCAACACCGCGAAAGGGACGCTAAGTTGGCCCGACAGTCCCAAAGGTGGCTAAAGATGCGCGGTAACGCGTATTCGCAGATAGATGACCATCCGATACAGAACCCGGCTTACGGCATGCTTGCATTTGTTTTTTAACCAGAGGGGTACTGCGATGAGAAGTATTTTCAGAAAGATCCTATTCATTTTCGCGCTCAGTATAATGATCATACTTCTTAGTATGCTTTTCGGCTGCTCCGGAAATAACGGAGGCGAACTTGTGTCTCCTTCCGGAGGCACACCTCAGAATGCTTCTGAAACCGATACTCAAAAACACACTGCCGCTGCAGCCACCCCTGAGCCTGCAGGTAGCGTAACTCCGGAAAAGACCACTGCAACAGGCGACGATATAAGCTCGCACGTAACTCCTTCTCCTTCTTCCGCTCCGTCGGAAACTTTACGTACTCCCGGCAATACTCCGACGCAGGACCCTAATGAGATTTTTCTCGATGATACACCTACTCCTGAACGCCCAACACCTGAGATAACAGCTGTTCCTGCCACTGACGTTCCTGCTACTCCCACGCCGCGCGTTACTCCGACTATGGAGCCGATCACAGGCGATTATTACGGACTGACGGGAAAAACCTACTCTGATTATCCTTACCTGAACTCTGCCGAAGAACTCTGGCGCATCGACAATATCATAAAATCGTTGATAACGGAAGATATGGACAGGAACGAAAAGATCCGTCTGATCCACGAATGGATGGTCAGAAATATAGCTTTTGACCAGACACAGAGATCGAGGCACGTGAATCAGATCTTCGCTACGGGCAGGGCAACGTCTCAGGGCTATTCCGAGATGTTCACGGTATTTATGGGCGAAATTGACGTCCGGTGCAAACTGATCTCCGGCACTGCCAGAACAGAAAACCAGACGTGGAACGCGGTCAATATCGACGGGGAGTGGTACTACGTTGACGTCACTATGGACGATCCTCTGGTAGGCGGTCATTCCGATTATCCCGACGGGAGTAATTTAAGATACACTTATTTTCTTGTGACAGAGGCTGCCATCTCCGCAGATCACACCGCGTCGGATGAGCTTCCTTCTCCTTCCGCGACCTCCGGCAGATACCATGAAGAAGCCGTTAATAAGGCCAAGAATGAATTGTTAACTAAACTAGCTGCAATGATCGAATCAGGCGAGGTCGAAAACGGGTTTATTATCGACGGCCCCGAAGATATCGACAATGCCTTTGCGGGCATCTGCGACGCCGTATCTGAGGCTGCTAAAAACGGGGAAGCACCTTTTAGATTTACTGTTTATGCTATCTCCGGAACGTCAGAGTCTATTAAAGAACTCAGCACCGATCTTCTCAGGCGTATATCGGATTTTGCAGCGGAAGCTTACAGACAAAAAGTTAACTGTACTATGAGAAGCCAGGAACAGGAACTGTTCGGAACTATGATATGCGAAATAAATATTTCTGAGCTGAGCGCTTAAAACAGGAAAGAGCATTTTGAATCAGAAGACAGACGGAGGAATAATTAAATATGGCAAAACTTAATGAATACAAATGTCCCAGATGCAGCGGAGCACTCAGATTTGATGCAAATACCGGAATGCTTGTCTGCCCGTTCTGCGATTCTAAATTCAATCTTTCTGATTTTGAAAGCGCCGATTCCGAGCTGGGTTCCGGGTACGATGAAGAAGACGGTTTCCTTAACGATTTCGGAAATACGTGGGCCGACGGAGAGACTGAAGGATTGTACACTTACGTCTGCAAATCCTGCGGCGGGGAAATTGTCGGTGACGCTACGATGGCTGCGACGTCTTGTCCGTATTGCGGGAATCCGGTTGTCGTTATGGAAGCATTCGAAGGGATGCTAAAACCCGATTACGTTATCCCTTTCAAGCTTGATAAGGATCAGGCGGTAAGGGCTTTGGGAAACCACCTTCAGGGCAAAAAACTTCTTCCGAAAGTGTTCCGCGATCAGAATAAGATCAAAGAAATCAAAGGCATTTACGTCCCTTTCTGGATCTTCGATACCGACACGTTCGGCGATTACGAATATGAAACGACGAAGGTCGAGAGATGGAGCGATAAATACTACGATTATAAGAAGACTACTTTCTATCAGGTGCTAAGAGCCGGAAACCTTAACTACAGAGGTATCCCGATAAACTGCTCCGAAAAGATCAGCGACGCACTGATGGAATCGCTCGAACCGTTTGACATAAATGCCGCTGAACCGTTTCAGACGGCATATCTTGCCGGGTATCTTGCGGATAAATTCGACGTAGACACAGACGTTTCATGGGAACGCGTAAAAGAACGTGTTGCAAATTCTTCCGCGGCGTATTTTTATAATACGGTCAATGGATATGACAGTGTGAGGCAGGATGGCGGAAGCGTATCTTTCATCAAAAGGCACGCAAAATATGCGCTTCTTCCCGTGTGGATGCTGACAACGGTCTGGAACGGCCAGACTTATCAATTTGCGATGAACGGGCAGACCGGAAAGTTCGTAGGAGATCTTCCGATGGATAAAAAGGCGTACGCGCTGTGGTTCATTCTGACTGCGCTCGGCGTAGCACTCGGAACGTTCCTGATCTCGCTTCTGATCACGTCGATGTAAACGTAAGGAGGAATGAAAATGAAAACAGCAATTAAAAAATCATTGACCGCACTTTCTTCAGTACTGGCTGCCGCATTTACGGCCTGCCCGTTGATCATTGCCTCTGCCGCTTATGAGGACGAAACACGCTCGACTTTTTCGATTTCGCCTTTGAGAATTATCGTCTGCATCGGCATCGGACTGCTCGTCGCATTTATTGTGACTTCAGCAATGAAATCCAAATTGAGATCAGTACACTGGCAGAATTCGGCAAACGATTATATCGACAGAAGCAGTTTTGAACTGACGCTCGCAGAAGAAATTTACAAATACGATAAGACCGAAAAGACCGAGAGGCCAAGGGAAAGAGATTCGGAAGAATAATAGATCCAGACGATCGACAGATAATGAGCGGGGTTTTTAAGATGGCTGACAACACTTTTATGAAAGAGTATAAGATCTGGTCTTCGGATGAATACTTTTTGCAATACAGAGATGAGCTTAATGCTGTATCCGGGGATCCTGAAGAGATCCGCGACCGGTTTTATAAAGAACTTGATTTCGGGACTGCAGGGATCAGGGGCGTGATGGGCGCGGGGCTCAACAGGCTTAATACTGTGATAGTAAGAAAAGTAAGCACCGCGATTGCGAGATTCATAAGGTCCAGAGGCAGTTCGGCAATGAAAAGCGGGGTCGTAATAGGTTATGACAGCCGCATCAATTCGGACGTGTTTTCGAAAGAAGCCGCTTCTGTTTTTGCCGGATACGGTATTAAAACTTATTATCATTCTGAAATATCTCCTGTGCCTTTGCTCTCATACAGCGTAAGAACTCTGAAGTGCGCGATGGGCGTGATGATCACTGCCAGCCATAACCCGAAAGAATATAACGGATATAAAGTGTACGGTCCCGACGGTGCGCAGCTTTCACCTGAGGACAGCGACGTAATAACCGGGAAGATGAAGAGGATCGTTGACCTCACAAAACTTAGATCTTTTGATTTTGACGAACTCCTTAAAGACGGAAAGATCGAATATTGCCCGCAAACCGTTAAAGAAACTTATATGAAAACCGTCAGAGGACTGCTTCCGGAAGACTGCGCAGAACGCTCGGAGACTGGTGCGCTTAAAGTGGTTTACACTGCTCTTCATGGCGCCGGAGCAAAATTCGTACCTGAAATTCTGAAAATGATCGGCACCGGGACTGTTAAGACGGTTAAAGCTCAGATGATACCCGACGGCAGCTTTCCGACCGTGCCTGTGCCGAATCCCGAAAACGCCGACGTGTATAAACTCGCTTTGAAAGAAGCAAAAAAGATCGGCGCCGATATCATAATCGCGACCGACCCTGATTCGGACAGGACCGGGGCATGCGTAAAACGCGAAGACGGAGAGTACCAGCTCCTTACCGGAAACGAGATAGGCGAGATCCTTCTTATGCGACGCATCAAATTGAATAAGAGTCCTAAGCCCTTCGCCGTTTCGACACTTGTTTCAACGAGGATCGCGAGCCTGATCTGCAAGGCGGAAAACGTTCAGTATATTGACGTTCTTACCGGCTTTAAATTTATCGGCGAGCAGATCAAACTGCGCGAAGAAAACGGCGATGCAAAATTCATATTCGGATTTGAAGAAAGTTACGGATACCTTGCCGGAAGTTATTGCAGAGATAAAGACGCCGTAGCCTCCTGCATGCTGATCTGTGAAGCGGCGGCTTATTATAAATCACGCGGAATGTCGCTCGTTTCTGCTCTTGATGAGATTTATGCAAGAGTAGGGGCGCAGCATGAAATACAGACGTCGCTCGTACTTAGCGGCGAATCCGGTGCGTTAGAAATGAAACGCATTATGTCCGCCGTACGCGGACTTCGCGAAAACGTGCTTGTCGATGAGAAGCCGGAGTTTTATCTTGACCTTAAAGAGAACCGCAGGTATGTTAAAACCAAAAACGGTTCATTCCGCTCATATGAAGAAAAAGAATTTCCCGTCTCCGACGTTTTATATTATTCATACGATAGCTTCTGGTTCTGCCTGAGGCCTTCCGGAACAGAACCGAAAATAAAGGTGTATTTCGGGGCAGGAGGCGCTTCTAAGCAGGAAGCGGTAAACAATGCGGACGAGCTGAAAAAACGCGTTATGGACCGCATAAAGGCCCTTTAAATCGATTCTGATCATTCGTATCATCTGACGGAGAATTATCTTGCACGATTTTATTCATCTACACGTCCATACAGAGTACAGCCTGCTTGACGGAGCATGCAGGATAAAAGAACTTTGCCGCAAGGCGGCAGAGTACGGTATGAGCTCACTTGCCATAACCGATCACGGCGTAATGTACGGCACGGTCGATTTTTACGAGGCGTGCATTGATGCCGGTATAAAGCCTATTATAGGCTGCGAAGTATATACTGCCGCAAGGACCAGATTCGATAAGGATCCAATGCTCGATTCAGAATACGGTCATCTGATATTGCTCGCAGAAAACGACGAAGGCTACCATAATCTGATCAAAATAGTTTCAGCTTCTTTTACCGAAGGATTTTATTACAAGCCCCGCACGGACAGGGAGCTTCTTAAACAGTATTCAAAAGGCATCATTGCGTGTTCTGCGTGCCTTAAAGGCGACGTCCCTCAGCTGTTATTAGCTGGAGATTACGAAGGCGCGAAGAAATGTGCGCTCGGATTTGCTGAAATTTTCGGTAAGGACAATTATTTCCTTGAACTTCAATCCAACGGCCTGCCCGAGCAGCTTACCGTAAACAGCGGTCTTCTTCGCCTGTCAAAAGAGACGGGCATCGGGCTGGTGGCAACGAACGACGTGCATTATATCGATCCTTCCGATGCCAGGACTCAGGACGTTCTAATGTGCATCCAGACCGGAAAAAAGATCGCCGACGAGAACAGAATGAAATTTTCCACTAATACCGTCTATCTGCGCTCGAAGGAGGAAATGAATGAACTCTTCAGGAACGTACCGGAGGCACTCGACAATACTTGCAGGATCGCTGAACGGTGCAACGTTAAACTTCATTTCGGCCGCCCCGTCCTGCCTGTGTTTGATATTCCGGGAGGCCTCAGCGCGGAGGAATATCTCCGGAAGCTTTCATTCGAAGGAGCTTATGAACGTTACGGCGCTAAACTGCCTGACCCGGTTAAAGAAAGACTCGAATATGAGCTCGGGATCATAAGCCGCATGGGCTATTGTGAATATTACCTTATCGTATGGGACTTCATCAGATTTGCGAAAGAAAACGGCATAAAAGTCGGTCCCGGGAGAGGCTCCGGTGCAGGATCGATCGCCGCATACTGCCTGAAGATCACAAATATTGACCCGCTCAAATTCAATCTCGCTTTCGAACGCTTCCTTAACCCTGAACGTGTCAGCATGCCTGATTTTGACGTTGACTTCAGCGACGAGCACAGGAAAGACGTTATAGATTACGTTATCCGCAAGTACGGATCGGACAGAGTCGCTCAGATCGTCACTTTCGGAACTCTGGCGGCAAGGGCGGCGATACGCGACGTCGGCCGCGTTCTCGACGTTCCTTATGCAAAAGTTGATGCTGCGGCGAAGCTTATACCGTTCTCCGCCGGACCTGCGCGGCTGTCGATCCCGCAGGCGATCGGGTCAAATCCCGAACTTAAACAGCTTTATGATTCCGATGCGCAGATAAAAGAAATGCTTGACACGGCTGCCAAGATCGAAGGCGCGCCCAGAAACTGCTCGACTCACGCGGCGGGCGTCGTGCTTACGGAAAAACCTGTCACCGACTACGTGCCCGTACATAAAAGCGGAGATATCGTCGCGACTCAGTTTCCCATGGCTGTGCTTGAAAAGATCGGTCTGCTGAAAATAGACTTTCTCGGACTGAGAACGCTTTCCGTCATACAGGACGCGCAGCAGATGGTCTTCGATAATTACGGGGTGAATATAGATTTCGACGAAATGACCCACGACGATCCGAAGGTTTTTTCAGTAATTAAAGCCGGCCGGACTTCGGGCATATTCCAGCTTGAAAGCAGAGGTATGACGCGATTCCTCACTGAACTGAAACCCGATTCGCTCGAAGACATTATCGCAGGGATCGCGCTCTACAGGCCGGGCCCCATGGACCAGATCCCGAGATACATAGAGAACAAAAAAGATCCTTCAAAGATCACTTATGAGACGCCCGAACTGGAACCGATACTCAACGTAACGTACGGGTGCATCGTATATCAGGAGCAGGTGATGCAGATATTCCGCGACCTTGCCGGGTATACTATGGGTGCTTCCGATCTTGTCCGGCGCGCGATGGCCAAAAAGAAACACGACGTAATGGAAAAAGAACGCGGCAGGTTTATTGACGGCACTAAACAGCGCGGGATCAGCGAAAGCGCGGCAGTGGCAATATTTGACCGCATGGCCGACTTTGCCAGTTACGCTTTCAATAAAGCACACGCCGCGTGCTATGCCGTTGTCGCATACGAAACAGCGTTTCTTAAAACATATTATCCTGCTGAATTTATGGCAGGTATTATGAACAGCCTCGTTAACTGGCCGGAGCGCGTAGCGGTTTATATAAACGAATGCAGGCAGATGAAGATCGGCATACTTCCGCCCGACATAAATGCCGGCCAGGTGCGCTTTACTGTTAAAGAAGGCAGTATAGTATATGCTCTGGGTGCGATAAAGAACGTGGGGCTCAGAAGCGTTGAGCAGTTAGTGGCGATACGCGAGCAGGGCGGGCCTTTCAGTTCTTTTTACGATTTTTGCGTACGTACCGTTAATACCGACATAAATAAGCGCACTGTAGAAAGTATGATAAAAGCGGGCGCATTCGATTCGATGGGATATTCCAGACGTGCGCTTCTGTTCTCATATGAAGAACTGATGGACAATGCATCGATGTCCAACCGTTCACGCGCGCAGGGGCAGCTTTCGCTTTTCGACAGTTCGGACGAGGACAAGCTGAATAACGACGCGGTCAAGCCTCTTTCGGAATTTGAAAACAGCGAACTTCTGTCAATGGAAAAAAGCGTTCTCGGTCTTTATCTGACAGGTCATCCGCTCCAGTCGTATTTTCAGGACCTTTCGAGGATCTGTACGCTTAATTCCGCTGACCTTTACACGTCTGAAGAGGGCGGAACTGCCGAACTCGGAGGCAATTCTCTGAAAGACGGAGATGAAGTGGTTATCGCCGGAATTATTACGTCGATCAAAAAGAAGACAACGAAGAGTAATACCGTTATGGCATTTCTTACCGTTGAGGATCTGTTCGGTAGTTTCGAAGTTATTCTGTTCCCGAAAACGTATGAAAAGTACGGAAAACTGATATCTCCTGACATGATCGCGGTTTTTAACGGGCGTCTGAACGTGCGCGAAGACGAAGAACCTAATATATACTGTTCCGCGGTTTCTCCTATAGATTCATTTAAAGTGAAAAACGATACGGGATTTGCGAGAGAAAGCGGAAAAGATTTTTACGTAAGGCCGTCAAAGTTAGAAGCGGTAAAGGCGTTCTGCGGATTCTTTTCTTCGGGAGGAAGAACTGAAGAGATAAGGGTATTTACGATAGGAAATGACGGTAGCAGGAGCCCGGAACCTGCCGCAAAATTCAATATCATGTTCAACAGCGATATCAAAACAGCGCTTGAATCTATATGCAGCTGATCAATGCTTTAACGAGGCTGCGATCGCAACTATTCCCGAAATAACCGGCTGATGCAGCAGATAAATTATCAGGCTGTGCCGTCCTATAAACGAAAGGATCCTGATTGGCAGGGCTTTAGAGGGTACTTTCGGAAGAAGCGAGACCTGTTTCCTGTAAAGTGTTCTGCCTAAGAATACGCCTGTAATGAACCATCCGAGATGTGGAAGTACAGGGAAATAGTCTCCCGTAACGAATCCGTAAGGAATAAATCCGAAGATGGCAAGTATTCTGGCAAAACCGTTAAGGTCGTATGCTCTTTTTGTTATAATATATCCGCTTACGATCAGTATTACGGCAACGACAGGAAGCAGGAATAACGGTAACTTTTTGATGAGTCCGTACAAGATCATACAGAAACCCAGAAGATGCAATATGCCCCAGTATATAACGATATCTTTCCCGGCAAGCCCGGTAAGATACATGACGTAAGTGACCCACGTGATCACGAAGCCTGCGCCGAGAACGATGAATCCGCGCTTTAAAAAGCTGTGCCCCAGAGTGACGCAGATACCTGAAAGAATGATGAAAAGAACGCCTCCGTTTTCCTGTATGAAATCGAACCAGGCGGGGGTCTTAACGTTCATATCGAGAAAGTAAGTCAGATCAAATATGAGGTGGACAATAACTACTCCTATTATTGCGATTCCGCGAAAGGCGTCAAGTTCCCATATTCTTTCTTTTCTTACCTGATTAAGTTCATCCGGTTGCGCGGCGGCAACGTCATTCTGTGAGATCTTTTCCATTTTCGTTCTTCCGTGTGAGCCGTTTGTTTTTTCCTTCATTTACGGAACGGCAGGATGATATTATCATAAATTTACTGTTTTGTGAAGTAGAGCCCGGGTCGTTTATTTAAACCCTATAATATAAAATATATATTATGTATCACTTTTGAAATTATGCTCAAAATTTGCGTCAAAAAAGCAAATAAATAAAGAAAATGTCGAAATTTGTCGATAAAAAGTTGTTGCGTTTTTGCCAGCTCGATTGTATAATCATAACGCAGCATGATCGAAGAAAAATAACCAGCGGGGTGTATACGATGAACACATTGGAAACAGCCTTAATATGGCCTGTTATTTTTATTGTTTTCACAGCAGGAATGATCCTCGGGATCATAACAGCGCAGGTTTCGTTTAAACAAATTGAGCACTACGGTGAAGAAAACAGCAGTTTTTCGCCGGCAGACGTCAGGAGGATCGTGGAGGTCGTATATGAGACGATTGATGATATTTAATAATAATGGGTTTATAACAGTGCCCGCAGCATTGATCCTCGCAGTAACATGTCTGTTCGACCTTGTCCTTGCGGATGCCGCGTCCCTGGTTTCGGCTAAATATTTCTACGATCAGCGGGCGTCTTTGGCATTAGAAAGTATTCTGGCTTCATACGACAGCGTACTGTTTGAGAAATACGACCTGTTAGGCCTTAACCTGTCTCATTATACTGAAGCGGAAACTGATTTTATAAAATATATCAGTGAACCGGTTCGCGGTGACGTTATATCTTTTTCGAGGCTTCACAGAAGAGATTATGAACTGAGTTTTCTTGACTCGTTTGCCAGACCTGACGGGCTCAAAGATGCTATCTGTTCGCATATGAAATATAAGAGCGTTGCCAATGGAGCAGTTTACATCGGTCAGGCACTCGGCCTGATCAAGGACGCCGGTGAAATGACTGGCGCCGCCGCAGACGTTGCAGAAGGAGAAAAGATACTGTCAGATGCTAAAGAGGAACTTGAAGACTTAAAAATCAAGATAAATGGACTTTTCAGCGGTGATTCATTTTGCGTGAACGGGTACGTTAACAGGAAATATCTTTTCTTGCTGTCGGAAGGACGTCTGATCTCAAAAGCGGTCACACTTGACTCTTTTACCGACGGAGCGTCACTGATACGGGAAGCACTTGAAGCGTTTAATTCATTGCTTTTTGTGTACCGCGGACTGAATACAGATGCTTATAATATTATTTCAGATCTTAAAAACAAAGCGGGGCAGATCGAAAAATGTGCTGAAAGAGCGGAATCCAGGCTGTTTGATATAAGCGATGAAAGTACGAAAAACTCTTTGAAAAAAAGTATTGCAAAGCTGAGAGCTGAAGCGACAGTACTGGGGAACGACGGACTTGTTGACCCGCTTAATAATAACGTTGAAGAGCTGAATAAACGGAGCGGTTATATCTCCGAAAATATACTGATGGTCGATGCAGTTTACTCTGCTTCGGGCGAGCGGCTTCCTGATATCGACAACGATATTGACATTTCTAAATTTTCGGAAAATCTGATCAACGCGCTTGATGATACCGGAATCAGAACAGATCTTAGGGTGGATGCGTTTTATAACGCGCCGGATGAAAATCTGATCGAATTCGATTCGCGCAAAAAGAAACTTGAAGACCTTAACATATATTCTTCCGATTCGTATGTTGTCCCTGACTCAGTATATGCCACGCTTCCTTCGGTTAAAGCGGACGTACAGAGCCAAGGGTTCGAGCTGTTTGATTCTTTTCAAGACGCGGACGGGTTTATACATAAACTGACCGGCGCTTCAGAGCCGTACACTTTAAAAGAAGCGGGCGAGGATCTTTTAAATAAATATCTGATCTGCGACTACGCGTCGTCGTATTTATCGGATATAAGCCAGAAGACAGCTTCGGCGGTAGGTAATGATTTTATATGCGAAAAGGAGTACGTTCTGGGAGGACATAAAGAAAGCGAAGAGAATATTAAAACTGTTTCTAATCTATTGCTGGGGATCAGATTCATATTTAATTTCGTGCATTGCTACAATGATGAAGTGAAGCACGGATTCGCATCTGAGATCGGAAACGCTATTGCCGCCGCGCTTACCGGAGGCGCCGGAGGAGAATTGTTCGCGATACTGATAATCGGAGCATGGTCGCTCGCTGAATCTTATATTGACGTAAAGGAACTCAGAAGCGGATACAAAGTTCCTGTGGTAAAGACTGAAAAGACGTGGAAAAGTTCGATCGACGGGCTGATAAGCTTG
>JAGCTF010000175.1 GCA_017963755.1 Clostridia bacterium
ATTGATTTAAGGCTCATTTGACTACCTTATTTTTCGCCAGCGAAGCCGAGTGAATGGCTAAGAATTTTGTTTGACCGAAATGCGAACCGATTCCGGGGTTCGCATGAGACCCAAAATTCGTGCCATCACTCGGTTCGCCCACTTACCACTTACCACTTACTTCCTCCTCCACACCCCGGGCGAGAGCAGCAGGATCAGAGGATAGATCTCGAGGCGGCCGAGAAGCATTGACAGCGTCAGCACTATCTTTGAAAGCGGCGAATAGAAGCTGTAGCTGAGGTAAGGACCAACCATGCCGAAACCGGGCCCGACGTTGTTAAGCGTCGCCATTGACGCCGTCATATTCGAAATGATATCGACGCTCGGCTCGAACAGCGTCAGGAGCACGAACGTGCCCGCGAGCACTGCGGTGTAAAGCACGAAAAACGAAGTAACGCCCCGAAGAGTATTGTCATCCACGCGCCTGCCCTCGAATTTCACGACGCCGACGGAATGCGGATGGATCATATGCCTTAGGTCGCGGCGTATAGTTTTGCCGAGCAGGATAAGGCGCGCGATTTTTATGCCGCCCGCAGTCGAGCCCGCGCAGCCACCGACGAAATAGAGCATGAACAGTATCCCCTTCGCCTGCACGTTCCACGCATCGAAATCCGCGGTCGAATAACCCGTGGTGCTTATGATCGAAGAGACCTGGAAAAACGAATGGCGCAGCGTATCGCCGAAATTGCCATAGAAAGCACTTACGTGTACGGCAACGACCGTCACGCTGAACACGACGATGCCGAGATACAGCCAGAGTTCGCGGCTCTTCAAAGCTGTTTTGATCTTGCCCAAAATGGCGAGATAGTACAGGTTGAAATTGACGCCGAAAAGGATCATAAAGACGCCGATCACCCACTGGACGTACGGACTGTAATCGGTCAGGCTGTTGCCCCTGAGCCCGAAACCGCCGGTGCCCGCGGTGCCGAACGCGTAGACGAGACTCTCGTACAGGCTGAGGCCGCCGCACAGAAGCATGACCACTTCGATCACTGTGATCCCGATGTAGATCAGGTAAAGAATTTTTGCAGTCTTGCGCAGCTTCGGGACAAATTTTCCGAACGTCGGGCCGGGGACTTCGGCGCGCAGGATGTGGACCGAGCCTTCGGTATCCGTCGGCAATATCGCCATCATCAGCACCAGGACGCCCATGCCGCCGATCCAGTGCGTGGCGCTGCGCCAGAACAGAGTGCCCCTGCTCATCGTCTCGAGTGCGTCAATTATTGTCGCCCCTGTCGTCGTGAAGCCGCTCGCGATCTCGAACACCGCGTCAACAAATCCCAGCTCCCCCGTCAGTACGAACGGCAGCGCACCGAACAAAGTCATTGCCAGCCAGCCAAGCGAAACGATGACGAAACCTTCTTTTGCATATATTGCTCTGTTTCTCCGGCGGCAGACGAAAAGCAGCAGCGAACCGGCCGCGGCGGTGATCGCCGATGATAGCAGGAGCATGAGCGCGCTGTTCCATTCGCGGTAAAAACATGACACAAAAGCCGGTGCCAGCATCAGCACCGCCTCTATATCCAGTATAAGACCTAAAGTGTAAAAAACCGATTTTCTGTTCATGCCGGATCCTTTACTGTGACGCCAGTATGTCCGCCACGTCAGCGAAACGCTTTTCGCTGCCAATGATCACAACGTTATCGCCTGCCATAATAACGTCGTCACCTGACGGAATTATCGCGCTTCGATCGCGTATTATCCCGCCGATAAGCGTGTTCTTTTTAAATTTCAGATCCTTGAGCGGCTTCCCGATGACCGGAGACCCGGCGTTCACGTGAAATTCGAGTGCTT
Organism: Clostridia bacterium; assembly: GCA_017963755.1. GTDB lineage: Bacteria > Bacillota > Clostridia > UBA1212 > UBA1255 > UBA1255. The sequence continues at coordinate 1,834 of JAGCTF010000175.1, forward strand.
CGGCGTACCCGTCCATCAAATGGTAGAGCGTCTCGATATTGCTGCCCTCGGAATTGTGCAGGGCTCTTGCGTACCTTACGATTATATCCGAAGCGATCTTTCCCGGTGAAATAATAGTATCGAGCGACAGCTTCTCAGCAAGGCGCGCCATCTCTTCGCGGTTTACTTTCGATATAACTTTCGGCACTTTATGGGACTCGGCGAACAGCGACATCAGCATATTTTCCTCGTCAACGCCGGTGAGGGCAACGAATGCGTCCTGCTGCTCGAGGCCTTCCTCCATAAGGATCTCCTGCTGCGCCCCGTCTCCCTGAAGGACAACGGCTTTGGGCAGCGACTCGCACAGGTCGCGGCAGATATTTCTGTCTTTTTCGATTATCTTGACCTGGTTTCCGGAAGCCAGCAGCAGTTTCGCGAGATAGAATGCCGTGCGGCTTCCGCCAAGTATCATAATACTTCTCGCCTGTTTCTGCATAAGGCCGAGGCTTTTTAAAAGCCTGGTCGCCTCGCTCCTCGTCGAAGTAATACCGACTCTGTCTCCGCCTTTAAGCACGAAATTTCCGTCGGGAATAAAGACGTCGCTTCCGCGCTGTACCGCGCATACAAGGTACTGCCCCTTGTATTCCTGGCGCATTTGTGAAAGTTTCATGCCTTCGAGGGGCGTGTCGTTTCTGAGCCTCAGCTCGATCATTTCGAAGTTGCGGCGCGAAAATGATTCGACCTTCGTAGCGGACGGGAATTTCAGAAGATTGTAGATTTCTTCGGCGGCAAGCTGCTCCGGATTGATCGACATTGAAAGATGGAGCTGCTCTTTTAAGAAGCCGAGGCTCGCGTCGTTGTATTCCGGGTTTCTGATTCGGGCAATAGTATGTCGCGCCCCCACTTTCCTTGCCAGGAAACATGCGAGCATATTTTTCTCATCCGAATCGGTTATTGCCGCTACGAGTTCAGCCTGGGACGCGCCCGCTTCCACGAGCGTCTCCCAGTCGACGCCGTTGCCGCACACCGCCATAACGTCGTACAGATTTGTGATCTCTTCGACCACTTTTTCGGAATTGTCAACGACTACAACGTCGTGCCCTTCTTTTAGCAGGCTTTCGACCATATAACGGCCGATCTTGCCTGAACCGACAATGATTACTCTCATATTATTCCCCGTTTAGTACAAATATAATTATTTAATTTCAAATAAAACCGGAAATAATAAAGGAGATCAGAGAGGTGATTCCGGTCGTTATATTATTATAAAGTATAATTTGGATCGCCAGGGTCAGTTGGACGGTCTCTCGATTCCGACGCGCACAGATTTGATAAATTCTTCGTTGTTCTGCGTCTTAAGCATCTTGCTGACGATCATCTCGGTAACGTCCGCGCCGCCTGCGTTTGCGATGGCTTTGCGGATCGAGAATACGGCGTTCAGGGCAGCTTCTGAAAGCAGGAGTTCTTCTTTTCTCGTGCCGGATTTGTTAATATCGATGGCCGGGAATACGCGCTTTTCAGAAAGTTTGCGGTCAAGGTGAAGTTCCATATTTCCGGTGCCCTTGAATTCTTCGAAAATGACGTCGTCCATCTTGCTGCCCGTATCGATCAGGGCGGTGGCAACGATCGTGAGGCTGCCTCCTCCGCGTATGTTTCTGGCGGCGCCGAAGAACTTTTTGGGGTTGTACATGGCGCCAGGATCGAGACCGCCGGAAAGCGACCTGCCCGTGGGCGTTATCGTGATATTATATGCGCGTGCGAGACGCGTCAGGCTGTCCATAAGGATAACGACGTCGTATCCGAATTCCACGAGCCTTCTGGCGCGTTCGAAAACCATTTCTGCAACCTTAATATGGCGCTCTGGCATCTCGTCGAACGTCGATGATACGACTTCCCCTTCGATCGATTCGCGCATGTCGGTAACTTCTTCGGGGCGTTCGTCGATAAGCAGGACGATCAGCTTAACTTCGGGGTAATTTGCGGTGATCGCGTTTGCGATCTTCTTAAGGAGCACCGTTTTACCGGCTTTCGGAGGCGATACTATCATGCCGCGCTGCCCTTTTCCGATCGGTGCGATGAGGTCAATAAGTCTCGTCGACAGTTCGTTTTGGGACGTTTCGAGTTTCAGCTGCTCGTCAGGATAGATCGGTATGAGCGATTCGAACGGCACACGGCTCTGCGCCTGCTCCGGGGTCTTTCCGTTGATGGCGGTAATATAAAAGAGCGCCTGGTACTTGTCATTGTCGCGCTGCGGGCGGCTGCGTCCGGACAATTCGTCGCCGGTGCGAAGGCCGTATTTGCGTATGAAGTTCGGGGCAACGAATACGTCTTTGTTTCCGTTGAAATATTTGTTTACGCGCAGGAATCCGTAGCCTTCCTGCATCACGTCCAGAAGTCCTGTGACTTCTTCGGAATTTTCGGAGAATTCCGGCTTTTTAGTGCCGGTCAGGTCTTCTTCGCGCGCAGGCTGCTCTTCGGCCGGGTGCCTGACGTTTGCTTCGTTTCCGGACGTTTCGGCTGCACCGGCGTCTGACGGCTTAGCTTCTTTATCTTCGACAGTTTCTGCTTTTTTGGATTTCGGTGGTCTTCCTCTTTTTGAAGAGGTCTTCTGCGCGGCGCCGGTCTTAGCTGTCTTTTCCGCTTTTTCGGCTTTTTCGGGTGCTGCGGGAGCCTCGGCGTTCTCGATCTTTTCGGCTTTTTCAGACTTTTCGGTTTTTTCGGTCTGTTCGGCTTTTTCAGCCTTGTCGGGCTTGTCGGCCTTCTCGGACTTTTCGCCTTTTCCGGTCTTTCTGCCGCGCGTGCTCTCTGCCTTTTTCGGTTTCTCCGCCGGTTCGGAAGCCGCAGGGGCCTGCGCATCGGAAACCTGCGTTTCCTCCTTTGGAGCAGCCGCTTTTTTAGGCGGCCTGCCTCTGGTACGTTTCCCCGCAGGAGCAGCCTTGGATGCATCGACGGCCTTCACGTCAGGCGCGGGATCATTTGCTTCTTTCACACTGCTGCTCTCCGATGGAGCGCCGCCGTTATCAGCGTCGCCCACGATCAGGCTGATCAGTTTCGCTTTTGTGCATCTCTCCGGAACTTCGATACCGAGCATTGACGCTATGATCTTAAGATCGTCGATGCTTTTGTTTTGGATGGTTTCTAAATCCATGATTCACCCCGTAATAATCTACTGTAATTTATTGCTTTTCAAAATTATGTTTTCCGATATTTTTAATAAGTCTGATGTCGTCGCCGGCGAGTCTAAGGCTCAGCGAATTCTTTCTGTCCGCAAAGCGCGACGCGAGCCGTTCTCCGTAAACGTTTCCGATCTCCGCAAGGCCGTAGTTCGAAGTAATTACCGTCTTAAGGCCGCAGGCCGTGCGTCTGTCGATCAGCGAAATAAGGCTTTCGTACCGTTTATCCGTAACGTTTTCGACTCCGAGATCGTCAATTATAAGCACGTCGCACGTTTCGATGAATTCGCGCCTGTTTTCGTACAACTCCTGCGATTCTTCAGAATTGAAGAATCTGTTCTGGAGCGCGTCAAGCACCGCTGCGATACCGCTGTACACCACGTACAATGACTTTTTAGCGGCTTCGTTTCCGACGCAGCATGCCAGATGAGTCTTTCCGACACCTACCGCACCAGTTATAAAAAGGATCTTTTTTGCCGAAGGCCCTGAGGCGGATATGAAGCCGCGGGCAAGTTCGTACGCTTTTTCTGCGTTGGCGCGCGGACTGTCGGGGATGCCATATCTGGATCTGTCTGCCGTTTCCGGATACAGTCCCGCCGCAGGGGCGGTCAATTCGTATTCCCCTTCCGGCAGTCCGGAGGCCTCTTTTATCTTATCCGCAAAAATCTCTTTAAAGCACACGCAGCGGCGGGCAATTCCGTTCGCGTCCGTCACGTAGCCTTCGTCCCTGCACACAGAGCAGTAATAACGTCCCGAAGCTTCTTCTTCAGCCCCCGCAGGCGCAGCGCTCTCAAGCTCGTCGATCAGCTTTTCGGTCTTCTCCTGCTCCGCTTCGAGTTCTGACACGGACATCGTAAATAGCGCGGCGTTCCTTTCGCCCGCAATTTCTTTAACCTGCGGGTTTATACTCATCCCGAGCGCTCTGCGGTCAAGGCACATTCCGATATATGCGAGCCTCGCCCTGGCTTCAGGCAGACCTGCGATTCTTTTCTGCCTGTCGGTCTCTTTCTGCCTGAACGATATCTGCGCGGCCCTGACGCGCGATGCCAGTTCATCTTCCGCAGAAGCTAAAATGCGTTCTTTCTCTGTCATTGTCCGTCACCGTAAATATTGTCGTAGAAGCCCGAATCGTAATCGCGCTGCTGAAAGTCGCCGCCCGGCTTTGTCCTGCGCCCTTGACCGCTTCCCTGCTTCGGATCCCTCGCGCCGGAAGAAACTCCCTGACCGCCGGAACCGTTCCCGCCCTGACCTGCCTGCCCGGAAGAAGCGTTCTTCCTGCGTTCTGCGATATGTGCTTTAACGGCGGCTGCGTTTTCGAGCCCGAGCTCGTGCCAGTTCGTGAGAATAGTATCGTAAAGATTGAATGAGGGCTTGTTCATTCCTGCGGCCTCGCGCAGCGCAAGATCGATCACGTCGAAACCGTACCCGTATTCGTAGAACCATTTTTCTATATATTTTTCCTGGTACACAGTAAGCGGGCTGATCTTTAGATTTGAGGCAACCTTCGAGCGCACTTTCATATATACTTCGCGTTTCTGCGTCCAGTCGTTCATCTGCTCGACAGTGCGGATGCCGCGCTCGCCGAACGATTCCATAACTTTTTTCATGTACGGACGGTTATACGGCTTGTCCTTGTTCTGCTGGAAGATCATAAATACCACTTCGTCGCAGAAGCCGTACGTATCTGCCCAGAGGACAATATCGTTGTACCACGTCTGTGACATCTGGCCGCCGAAAAATCTGTCGCTGATCGCTCGCAGAAGGTGCGTGCGATCAACGTGCGACGGGTCGTCAGATGCTTCGGTTCTGGGGACAGTGCGCGGGGTATAGTTATCTCTTACGTGCTTTTCGATCAAATCAGGCAGGAATATCTCGCTTCCTTCGCGAGAGATCAGGCCTTTTGATTCGAGTTCGATCAGTCCGGCGTTAACGTACGACACGTCGATCCCGAGCACGTTCGCTATTGCCTGCTCGTCGGACTTTATCTCATGCTTTGCATAGTATATGAGAGTGAGATAAATCTTGAGCGCGTTGCCGCCGAGTCCGGGCAGGTATTCACTGATGAACAGCCCGCTCAGATCCACGCTGCCGAATTTTTTATTTTTCTGATCCGTAATTTTCATTGTCCCTAAACCAGTACCGAAATGATTATTTATATAAGCGCGTCAAATGCGTTTGCGAGCGTCAAAGCATCGGCGACGAACCGACTTTAACTGCGTGAACGACCAGCCTTCCGTCTGCCCCGTGGTAAAGCCTGTAGCACGTCGAGAGCGTCAATACGTCGTCAGTCTCCACAAGTTCGACGTCCGAGGGATACATCGACGAATTCTTGAAGCCGTTTATGTAGTCAAGGTATACCGCAGGAGTCCTGAAGTACGTTTCGATGTAATACTCGTCGATCGTCGTTATGTAAACAGAGAATACGCGCCACATCGTCACCTTATCGAGCGCCAGAGTGTAGAAATACCTGTGCGAATCGTAGTAATCTTTTTCAAGGAAATCTCTGAGCTCGCCGAATATACTGATGTCGTTCATCGTATGGCCGTATATGATCGTATGACCCTCCATCGTCTTTGCGTTGTTCCTGTAATCGAGGAACAGGCAGCCCGAGTGGTTGTATTCTCTGAAAATATCCATTCTCAGATATTCGTCGTTCGTTTTACCCTGCAGCACGTAATAGCTAAGCTGCGAATCGGGCATATAGAACCAGAATTTGAAATCATCGTTGAGGTTTTTATAAAACTGCAGATCTTCCCTGGTCTTCGGGAAAGATTCGGAAGGATATTCGATGCGTTTTGGCGTCGCCATAGGATAGTCCGGCACTTCCCTCGAAGGCGTAATATAAACGACGGGTTCGGACGAATGGCCGGTAAGTTCGCGTACAGCCTGGTGATGCTCCCTGCCGGCAACGTTGCTCTTATAATTTTCGCCGATCTTCGCGGCTGCGAAAAGCATAACGGCTGCGAGCAGTGACTGAACGGCAATATAAACGATCTTGTTCCGCCTTTTTTTCCTCTCCCTCGCCGCAACTTTCTGGCGGTGCTTTTCGGGGTCGATCTCCTTAAAGTTCTGAAGCTTCTTCATTCCGATAGCGCTGCCGCTGAGGTCGCGCCCGTATTTTTCGGGCCATTCCTCTTTAAATCCGAATGCTTCGCGTTCCTGTCCGGGGCGCAGCACCGAAGATCTGAATGCGGGACCGTTTTTTATTAACTTAAGTTCTTTGTTATCGCGTTTCATTTCTTTCACTTCTTTTGCGGTCAGTTAAGTATTACCGTGGGAGTAACGTACGTGTAGAGTTTGTCCGCGTACCTGTTTACGATAAGATTTGTCAGCACGTCGCTGTAGCACTCGCACACGTAGAGATGCTTTATTTTCGTAAGATCGAGCGAAATTATATTCGTATTGCTGGCTCTTAAATACGTTATCGCGGGATCGTCCGGAAGCACGAGAACGCTGGTCGACGTGTCGGAGATGTCAAGGTTCTCGAGCTTTGTAAAAGTGCGCATGTCAACGCCGCGTACGCCCGGGTTTGAGGAGACGTTGAGCGTCTTAAGTGCGGGGAATATGTCTCCGGAAATTATGGTCTCCTCGATCGACGCGTTCGAGACGTCGAGATATTCAAGATACGGCTCCGGCACCGACGGGAACCTGCCCACGGGAGAACCGGAAAGGCATAGGATCCTGAGCTGCGTATTGTTATCAATATTAAGCGACCTGAGGGCCGTGTTCTCCAGCGACAGCCGCATCAGCGAAGG
>JAGCTF010000176.1 GCA_017963755.1 Clostridia bacterium
CGCGGAAAAGCGCACCGGCGGCGCTGCCCCGCCAGGCAGCCTTATTAAGGCGGGGGAGCGCAAGCGCGCCCGAACCGGTCTCTGTCCCCCGTTCCACCCGTTCCGATTTTGACAGAGAAGCAGATCTATGGTAGGATTAATTAAGGGAGTGAGAACATGTTCAGAGAATTGACGCGCTCAAAGCAGCGGCTAAGTGGCGAAGAATGCATACGAATACTAAAAAGCGAAAAACGTGGAGTATTGTCAGTGATCGGCGACGACGGTTATCCGTACGGGATGCCGATGAACCATTTCTATAACGCTAAAGATGGAAAGATCTACTTTCACAGCGGAAAAAGCGGACATAAAATTGACGCCCTGCGCAGATGCGGTAAAGTCTCATTCTGCGTATACGATGAAGGGTACAGAAATGAAGGAGAATGGGCGCTTCACCTAAAAAGCGTGATCGTCTTCGGCAAGGTCGAATTTATTGACGACAGGGACAAAGTCTATGAAATTGCCGCGGCACTCAGCCGCAAGTTTACGGATGATGAAGAGTACATCAGCAACGAAATAAAACGCTCAGGACCTGGGACGATCATGTTTGCAATCGTTCCCGAACACATTTCCGGCAAATCAGTTTGCGAATCGTAAAACGACAGGAGGAGATATCAGATGAAAAAGATCAGATTGCTCGGAATGTACTACAGCCCCGGCTACTGCGATATGCTCGGAGGCAGGCACGGTACTTCTTTGCAGAAGCAGGAGAGCGGAGAGTGGGTCATCGTCTCGACCGCTTCCGAAGATCACAATTCTCCGACCGTTACTACGACGTACAGCGTGCTGCCCGAAGCACTCGCGGAGTTTGAAACTTTTTTAAATAAAAAGAAGATCCTGTCGCTCTCAAAACGCCCGAAAAGTGACATGTTTATTACAGACTACAGTCCGTGGAGCTATTCGTTCGACTATGAAACGACGTCTTTCGGTAAGGATAAAAGGAGCTACTGCAGTTTTGGAGAATATCTTAATTATTCAAAACGCGATCGCGAACTGCTTGACGAGCTATCGAAACGCTTCGCCGGGCTTTACGGTGAAAAACTCTCGGAAACTGTCGAGGAAGACAGGTAAATAATACATAAATATTACATTTGGCCAGGCGGCATGACCTGGCGCCGCCGCCGTTACTCTGCCGTGAACTCAGAACTGCCGAGGATCAGGCGGGTGATCACGCCCGTATCATCTACGGAAGCGACGAGAAAATACACCGAATCACCCATAAAGTACGTGAAAGTGCCGGACTCGTTGACGCTGTCATAATGTGAGCGCAGAGTATACGGGGAAGAATCGAGCGAAGAAATATTGTCCCCGGGTCGAATACCGGTCGCGGTGGCGTATTTTGAAGATGTTATCTTTATGCTGCCGACAACGTGCGCACTTTCGCCGTGCGGGTAGAGTGTGATCGAGAATCCTTCGTAATCAAGATTAATGTCGGTGCCGACGGCAATGCAGCTCTGGCTTTCCTGGCGGCGCACCGGTTCGCCGAGGCGTGCTGTCAATTCCGTTTCGTTTTCCACGACGTCCCCGATAGATATTTTTACTGAGTCGCTGACAACGATACCGTCGGCGCTTTCCGCGGTTTTAGGGCCGGATGGTCTGCATCCTGAAAAAAGCGCAAGCAGTGCGGCGGTCAATACCAGCGCGACCGCAAAGCAGTATATCTTTTTCATGTTGTCAGCTCACTTTCATTTATTGACTCTCGCACTGCGGCGATCTGAGCTTCGACCGAAGCGACCGACGTTCCGCCTTCACTTGTCCGGCGGTTAACGCACGCCTCCATATCTATTGCCGCAAACACACCCGAATCGAACAGGTCGGAAAAGCCTTTGTACTCATCGAGTGAAAGCGTTTCGAGCGTCTTTCCGTTCTTAATGCAGTAAGCGACGATACCGCCCGAGATCTTGTACGCGCTGCGGAAGGGAAGACCCTTGCCCACGAGGTAGTCCGCGAGGTCGGTCGCGTTTATAAATCCTTCGCCGGCGGCTGCGCGCATACGTTCGGGACGCGCAGACATTGTCCTGATCATGCCCTCGGTGATGCCGAGACACGAAAGCGCCGTATCGCACGCGTCGAAGATCAGCTCCTTGTCCTCCTGCATATCCTTGTTATACGCTAAAGGAAGGCCCTTTAACATCGTCAGCAGCGCCATCAGATCGCCGTAGACGCGGCCGGTCTTACCGCGCACGAGCTCCGCCATATCCGGATTCTTTTTCTGTGGCATTATTGACGACCCCGTCGTGTACGCGTCGGAAAGGGAAACGAAGCCGAATTCCCATGAGGACCAGAGCACGAGTTCCTCGGACAGGCGGGAGAGGTGCATCATCGTTATCGCGAGCGCGGAGGCAAGTTCTAAGCAGAAATCGCGGTCTGAAACGCCGTCGATCGAATTGAGGCATATGCCGTCAAAGCCGAGGCTCCGGGCTTCAAAACGGCGGTCGGTGGAATAAGTCGTTCCGGCAAGTGCGCACGAGCCGATAGGGGATACGTTCATGCGTGTTTTCGCGTCGCCTATCCTTCCGACGTCTCTTAAAAACATCATCGCGTACGCCATGAGGTGGTGTCCGAATGTCACGGGCTGGGCGCGCTGGAGGTGGGTGTAGCCCGGCATGATCGTGTTTTTATACTCTTCCGCCCTGTCGCAGAGCGCCGAGATAAGCGATGTGAGCTTCTGCATAAGCTGAGCGGCGATATCGCGAAGGTACAGCCTCGTATCGAGCGCGACCTGATCGTTGCGGCTGCGTGCCGTGTGCAGTTTTTTTCCGAGCTCCCCGAGCCTTTCCGTGAGCACCTGCTCCACAAACATATGGATATCTTCCGCCGCCGGATCGATCGTAAGAACCCCGCTTTCGAGGTCGTCAAGGATCCCGGCCAGCCCGTCAATGATCCTGTCGGTCTCGTCGGGGGCAATTATCCCCGTCCTTCCGAGCATTGCCGCGTGTGCTATGCTGCCTTTTATATCCTGCCTGAACATGCGGCCGTCAATTCCGATCGACGAATTGAATTCGTCTGCCGCTTTATCCGTATTTCCGTCGGTGCGTCCCGCCCATAATTTTGCCATTGTAAAGATCTCCTTTCAGGAGCCGATCGGATCGTCGTATCGTCAGATCGTCAGATCGGTTATTGAGTACGGTGCTGCCTCGTCTTCTGCGCTGCCGTGGTCGGAAGCGGCGGAGACGGGCTGGAACTCGTCAGTTAGATTGCACAGTCTCAGGCAAAGCCTGCCGCCGGACGTGAGCGACGTTGACGACACGACGCAGCCGGGCAAGTTTGCTGAAATGAATTGTCCGTCGGGATCGAGCGAACCGAAGTGCGCTCCGGTCGGTACGGCTTTGGGAGTGTGCATCATCTGTTCGGAACCGCTAAGGAGGACGACAGGATCGTCATCCGAAACGCCCGCGTAGATGTAAATGTCCTGTTGGCCGCGCTCCGGCACCGGATCCGGATTGTGCGCCGTGTTGATCAGCGACAGGATCAGTTCTTTGCCGAAACAGCGGTAGCCGTATTTGCAGTCGTTCCTGAGTACCACCGTGCGTCCGCAGTATCCCGCGCCTCCGACTGGTGCAGTGAATGAGAGGGCCGGAATGTCGTGATTCGCGGATTTTCTTACGGCCGTGCCCATCGGAACGTCGCACAGGAACGCTTCGGGTTCGTCTTTGAGATTGAGGACGAAGGCGAGGAGCGGAAGTGTTTCGCCGGAGCGCTCGTTCCAGTCTACGCTGTAATGGAAGCACAGGGAGGATGCGGAGCGGTCAAGCGTTACTTCGCCGTTAATGCGTGACGACAGTACCTGGAGCGTGAAGCTGTACCCCTGACGGAGGCCGTTCCCGATGCGGTCAACGCGTTTTACGTCGGTTACCGGTGTTTTTTTCAGATGTTTTCCTATCGTCCAGGCGGTCATGTGGTTGTCCTGGGTGTCGATGAGAAAGAGCCCTGAGTGCGCGTGTGCGTCGAGCATTTCTTTGCCGCTGGTTTTGTCCGTAAGCGATCTCAGGCTGAGCGTCTGCATATCAAATTCCGCGCGGATGTTGTCATTTTCGAGTACGAATTCGTTTTCGTAGCCGAGCCTGCCCCAGTCCGGAGAATAAATGTGCGGGTCCCAGGTGTCGAATTCGCGCTCGTTCAGCGCCACGGTCTTGTATCCGAATGCCGGGATATCGAGGTCAACGAGGAACGTGATGAACTGGTGATCCCAGTAGCGCTGGACGCCGGAGTTCAGCACAGCGGCCGGTTCGTTTCCGTCGCTGTCAACGAAGTATGCTCTTCCTGCGTCGCCCGGCCAGTCCCATACCGTGATCTCGACGGGGCCGGTGAAACGTGTTGACGCCGGGTTGAATACGTTGTAGATGCGCACCCTTCCTGCGCCCCGCTCGGGATTCGGGATGCCTTTCCAGGCCGCCAGGCCGTAACCTACGCCTGCGCCTTCGGACATTGACCCGTACGGCAGATCGTCCGGTTCTGCTGCGTCGCCGTCGTCCGGATCAGACGCAAACGCGGAGGTATCGATATGCTCCGAAATAACGCGAAGCGCACGGTTTTCCTCTGTCTCCGCCGTTGCCAGCGCACGCTGGTACAGCGCCATCGCGTAGTCGCGGCTGTCGCGTACGCACGAGCCGGTCAATATGTCGTGGAAGTGTGTGAAGAGTACGTTCTGCCACGCCTTTTCGAACCTTTTGCTCCCGTAACTGAATTCGGGGTCAATTTCCGCCGCGATCGCTGACATTTCTTCTGCTTCGAGCAGTTTGGCCTCCGCCTGTCTGTTTGCGCGTTTGATGCGCGATTGCGTGGTGTAGCAGCCGTCAAACAGGAAGTTGATCTCGTGTTCGACGACCGGAAGATCGCTGCGTATTTCCGGCGTGTCAGCGAGCTTGAAAAATTCTCTGAACGTGCCGAAGCGGATCTTAGGGAATACGGGCCAGGACTGCATATCGATGGCGTTTTCTATATCTCTGCGCGTGACTCCGCCGCCGTGATCGCCTACGCCGTATACGATCAGGCCGGTCTTGAGGCCGCCCATTTTTCCGACGAGTCCCGGGAGTCCGACGCCGATGTGCGGCGTGATGCCGGAGTTATACCAGTACGGTTCGCGGTACATGAGGATCTCCGCGCCCGACGGGGATCTGTAGCGGTAGAGGATGTAGTCTTCGTCAAGTCCGCGGCAATGGTAATAATATTTGAGGCCTCCGTACGTGTCGATCTCCGGTACGTGGAGGCTGTGGCCGAACGTGTCGGGGGAGAAGTCGATCTCAAGGCTTTCTGCCGGAACGCCCCATACTTCCTCCATGTATTTTTTAGTGTATTTTATCGTGCGCACGAGCGATTCGCCGGACGGCATGTTTTTATCGGTTTCGACCCACGCTCCGGCGGTGACTTCCCAGCGGCCTTCGTCAATGTATTTTTTGATCCGCCGCATAAGTTCGGGTTCGTGTTCTTCGATGATCTTGTAGGTGGATGCCTGCGACTGGGAAAACGTGAAGTCGGGGTATTCGTCCATCAGGTTGCACATCGTGGTGAAGGTGGCGATCGTGGCGGCAACGGTTTCGTTGTAGCTCCACATCCAGTTCATGTCGATATGTGCATGTCCGCACAATATCAGGGCGTAGTCTTTGGCGTCGCTGCTCATCGGGAGAAGCGCTTCTTCGGCTTTGAGGCATGCTGCTTTTGTGACGCTTCCTTAGCGGTCAATTGAGTTTTCGATTTCTGTGAGTGCGTTTGAGATGAGTCTTGAATATATTCCCGAGTTTTCGTCGTAGCGGTCTAGCTGCAGTGCAAATTCGAGTTCGCCCATAATACGTCTAGCGTATTTTTCCGGGGGTGTTATCTGCATCTGTTCTTCGGGCTTCATTCCGAACGTGTATTCGAATCCGGCTCTGCGCCTTTCGCCTCCGATGCGCTGCTTGAGTATGTTGAACCTTGCGTCGTTGTTCATGGATCGTCAACCTTTCGTACGGGGATTGCGGTCGTCAATGGCTGCTGCGGAAATTATACTTTTTATGTGCTGCGGCGTCAAGGGAGATGAAATGGGGACGAAACGGAGACGAAACGGGGGACAGAGACCGGTTTTCTTCTGGTTGAACGGGGGACAGAGACCGGTTTTTCTCCGGTGTTTTTGAAAGCGGCTTCATCAACATATTATGGATGTGTTAAGAAAGAGGGGTGAAACGGGTCTCTGTCCCCCGTTCGGATGTTCGGAGAGATGAAAGGGAAATTAAAAAGGCTTACCGGTCGTATCCGGTAAGCCTTGAAGCGCGCCCAGCAGAGCTCGAATCCACAACCTTCTGGTCCGTAGCCAGACGCTCTATCCAGTTGAGCTATGGGCGCATATTGCTGTCTCTTCAACAGCAAAACGCATTATACGCTGTCTGTATAAAAAAGTCAAACCCTTTTTTTGCTGTTTTTTGTCCGGTTTTTGTTAAAGTGAAACGGGGGACAGAGACCCGTTTTTGGAGCTGGCAGAGGCCCGCTTTTTTGAGGTTTTTACGCATTATTACGATTCCGGACTAGCCCGGAAAAGTCACAAAAAGTCCGGAAATGTCCGGGAATATCCGGAAACAAGGCGTAATAATGCGCAAAAACCGCATGGCGCGTTCGCCCCGCAAATCAACTTATTAAGGGTGAAAGCGAACGCGCACCAAAAACGGGTCTCTGTCCCCCGTTTCGCCCCCCGTTTTACTCTTTACAATTAAATAACTATATGCTAAAATCAACGACAGTCTAAAAAACACAAACCATAAAAAAGGAGAATAGACATGAAAAAAATAAGCGAAAAGGTACTGGGCAGACTTGTCATCGTCACACTTGCCGTCGTATTGCTCGCGGGCGTATTCGGATGCCAGAAAGCACCGATACAGGACGGAGACGTTGACCAGGAACTGACCGTTGCCGATCTGGAGATCAAAGGAACGATCAAATTCACGGAAAATACGGCAGGCAGTTCGGAAGCCGACCTGCTTGCGCCCAAAGCGATCGTCGCCTCCTTCGAAAGAACTTACCCGGGCACGAAAGTAGTGTTCGAGAGCGCCGACAGAAGCAGCTTCCCGGCCAGGATCTCATCCGGCGACATAGGAGACGTGTTCTGGGTCGACGCCACAGACATGCACAATTACCAGGCGAACCACAACGCCCTCATGCCGCTCGACGCATACATCAAACCGCTGGATATTGACCTCGGCGAAGTATTTTCGGGTGCCATTGACGTCGGCAAAGTCGACGGCAGACTCTATATGGCCGCGAGAAACATCGGCGAACACATACTCATCTACAACGCAGACATGCTTGACGCGAACGGTATCGCGATGGACAATACCCAGGCGATGAAGTGGGATGATTTCAAAGCCATCTGCAAGCAGCTCACGGTATTTGCCGACGACGGAAAGCTTTCGCAGGTCGGTGCGTCACTTAAAGTCTGGTGGCACCCGATATTCCAGGTGTTCTTCAGAGGCTTCGGCGGCCAGTGGATCGACAGCAAAGAGCATAAAGTCACCATCTCCGACAGCACCGAAGTAATGAAGGGAATCGACGAACTGTTCACAGGCCTCCAGGAAGGCTGGATCTATCCGGAAGATATTGCCGGCGGTATCAGCGGCAGTCTCGGCGATATGTATAAGGGCATCACGGATACGTATTCGCAGGCATGCTTCAAGAATTTCGGCGACCTCAGCTGGACGTCATCTTACGGCACGGCATACGACGCGCTTAAGATCAACTGGGATTTCTGCCCGTTCCCCGCGCTTCCGACACATACGGTATCGACGGGTGCGACCGGTTACGTTGTCTACAACAGAACAAAGAACCCGAACGCTGCCGCGGCGTTTGCCCTTCACTTCCTGACTGAAGACGGTCAGCGCGCATACCACGGCCAGACGGGCGGCAACGTTCCGCTTGTCAAATCTCTTTCCCATGAAGATTTCTGGCATGAGAAGGGAAGTGCATGGAGCGATAAAAACTACGACGCATTCGTATCGTATCCGGATCAGACGCTGCCCACGAACGTTGTAACTCTGGCGCCGCAGGAAGTTGCCGACCTCTTCTCAACGTCTGCTATGCAGGCGCTCTTCACTAACGTTTTAAGCGGAAGGATGGACGTGCTTACAGCGTTTAACCAGCTTCAGACGAAGGCCAACGAAAAGTGGAAGACGATCATGAGCTGACGCTCCGGCGCGACAGCAAAAATTTAAACAATATAATTGACGATCGATGATCGACGGTCGTCAATGATAATGCCGGCGCTGAGGGACCGAGAGCCCATCAGGCCGGCATTGGTTTTATTGACAGGGCCTTACGTAGGGGCGAACATTAATGCAGGAATGCCGGACGGCAGTGCGGTCAATGAAGACAGCACGGGAGGACAATATGAACAAAACTTTGTATCTTATATCAAACGCACACCTTGACCCGGTCTGGCAGTGGGAATGGGAGGAAGGAGCGGCTGCCGCTGTTTCAACTTTCAGGACTGCCGCCCGATTTTGCCGGGAGCGTGACGGATATATTTTTTGCCATAATGAAGCGGCGCTTTACGAATGGGTGGAAGAGTACGAACCGGAACTGTTCGAAGAGATAAAAAGGCTCGTTGACGAAGGACGATGGATAATCATCGGAGGCTGGTACATCCAGCCGGACTGCAATATGCCGGCAGGCGAAACATTCATCAGGCACGCATTGTACGGCCGAAAATACTTTTTTGAGAAATTTGGCGTGATCCCTGACGTTGCGAACAATTTCGATTCATTCGGACATTCGCGCGGCCTCGTACAAATACTTGCCAAATGCGGGTACAAATACTATATACATTGCCGCCCGGGACAGCTCGACATGCCTAATTCGTATAAATGGATCGGGTACGACGGTTCAAGCGTGATCTGCGAGAGGCAGCCAGAAGGTTACGGGACAGGGCTCGGAGGAGCATACGGGAAAGCAAAAGCAAAAATTGACGCCGCGAAAGACGGCGAAAGCGCCATGTGCCTGTGGGGAGTCGGAGATCACGGCGGTGGAGCGTCTGAAAAAGACCTCGACATGCTTGACGGCCTGATGAAGGAAGCAGCGGCGAACGGAGATATTGTCCGGCACGCCGGGCCAAACGAATATTTTGAAAAGATCGACCCGGACAAGCTTCCCGAGTGGAAGGCGGGTGTCAATTCCTGGGCGGTCGGCTGCTATACGAGCCAGGCTTCGCTGAAGGCAATGTACCGTGCGCTTGAGGATGCGTATTATTCGACGGAAAAGATGTGTATGCTGGCGCGCCCCGCGGTCGCATATCCGCGGGAAAAGCTTGACGGCGCGTTAAAGGCAATGCTTTTTGCGACTTTCCACGACTATCTTCCGGGCTCTTCCGTCGAACCGGTGGAGGCAATGGGGCTGCGGGAGATCGGCGGTGCGTTTGATTCGCTTACCAAACTTCGGGCTGCGGCGTTTTTTGCCATGTGCAGCGGGCAGCGGAAGGCTGAGCCTGATGAGATCCCGGTGCTGGTCTTCAACCCGCATCCTTATGAGTGCGAAGACGTGTTCGAATGTGAATTTATGCTCTGGGATCAGGGCTGGAGCGATGTTTTCAAGTATCCGCGGCTGTTTACGGAAGACGGCAGGGAGGTGCCCTGCCAGCCCGAGAAAGAGCTGTCAAATATCCCTATCGACTGGCGCAAACGCATTTCTTTCAAAGCAAAGGCTGCACCGTCGTCCGTAACGCGGTTTAACTGCAGGTTTGAGGATCGCAGAAAACAGGAGCCGGAGCAGCTCGAAGAAATTGACGGCGCGCTCGTGTTCCGGAGCGAAAAGATGCAGGCTTCGGTCTCACGTCAGAGCGGCCTTCTGACTTCGTGGATCGTTGACGGAAAAGAACTGCTTTCGGGAGGCGCCTGCAGGCTCGACGTTATTGACGACAACTGCGATTCATGGGGTATGACGGTGAATTCGTACAGAAACGTTATAGGCAGCTTTGGATTGATCAGCGACAACGATATGCCGGAGTTCTGTGCTGTGCCCGGGCCTGTTCCGGCAGTGCGCGTGATCGAGAACGGCAGCGTCCGTACGGTCGTTGAAGCCGCGTTCAGTTTCAGGCAGTCGAAGGCATTCATTCGTTATGCTTTTTCGAAGAGTGAGCCGGATATTGACGTTTCGGTGCGGATACAGATGAACGAACTTGAGAAGATGGTCAAATTTGTTGTGCCCGGCGTGGGGCTCACAGGTGTCATCGGGCAGACGGCTTACGGCAGTGAAGCGCTGGCAACGAACGGCGATGAGACTGTTTCGCAGCGTTATCGCGTGATGGAGCTCGGCGGATGTGCTGGCGGTGAAGCGATCCTTATACGCGGGCGGGCAACTTACGGTGCGAGTGTGGAGGGCAGCGAGTTTAAGATCTCTCTTCTTCGCACTCCTGCTTATACGGGCCATCCGCTCGGAGATAGGCGCGTCCTTCCGATTGACCGCTACACGCCTCATATGGATCTGGGTACCCACCTGTTCGAGTTCAGACTCACCGGCGGCGGAAGGCAGGATATTATTGACCGGGCCGAGCGCCTTACGCAGCTTTATTGTGAGAGGCCGCTGTGCATGTCGTTTTTCCCGTCGGGAGAGGGCGAGAAGCCTGCTGCCGGGGTGCGGCTCGAAGGTGACAATGCGATCGTTCTTTCGGCTTACAAGGAGAGCGAGTGCGGCGATGGAGACGTGGCAAGGGTTTTCAATCCTACCGGTTTTGTGCGGAGTGCCCGTCTGGTCGCGGGGGACAAATCGTTTGAGTTTTCTTTGAGGCCTTTTTCGTTTGAGTCTTTTTTGATCGGCGGCGGGCAGATGCGGCCTGTCAGGGCGGATGAGGTGATTTAGGCTGGTCCGGTTTTATATTATTTTATATTTATATCCGGTATGAAGGCGCAGGTATAAAAAATGGAACGGCTGGTGTAGTGTGCCGTTCCATTCTTTTTTTGCTTTGTTTATCTTATTATTTAATTATTTAAATTAAACGTTTTATTTAATCGTCTTATTTAAACGTCACACTTTTTGCCCACGTCGAAATGGAAGGCCTGACGGCAGCTTCGTCGCTCTTGAGGCAGGAGAAGTTTACAAGCCAGAATTCGTCGACGCCTTTGTACGTGTATACCCAGTAGTGGAGTGCTTGACCGCTGGCGGGATCGGTAAAGTCATATTCAAAATAACGTGCGTCGCCTTCTGCTTTTATTGTCAGCGACGGTCTGCCGTTGCTTTGCGTGACGAGTTTCGTGTAATTATCGATCGACATCGTTTTGAATTCCGTGTTCTGAATGAACGGCTGTTTTTGCACAAGTACCGCGACTTTGTTTGATGCGGCTGAGAGATGGAATGAATCCACTTTTTGCTCAACGAACTGACGGGTGAGGACGATGCTCATTTCGTCTGTCGAGAAGGTCTTGGGCCGGGAAAGTGAGTTCTTTGCTGCGCCTTTTATTGCCGAGCATGATGCGAATCCGACTAAAGCGCCTATGAGCATTCCGCCGAGCAGTGCGAGGAGAAGTACGAGCCAGCCTTTTTTCTTGTTTTTCGATCTCTGCGCCATTGCCTCCTGATTGTCTTCATTGCCGTTAAAACGGAATGCGTTGCCGGCGCCGGGGTCAAGTTTGCAGACGCCGCTGAGCTCTACGTCCTGGTCGCCTTCGGGCAATTGATAGAAGTCGTTGCAGTAGTTTTTCGAGAGCGTGTCGGCGATCACGTAAACTTTTGCGGGTGCGTTGTCAACAAGATATTCTGCGGTCTGGCCGTTTTTGAGGTCGCCGAGGTAGCGGCATTTTGTTCCTTGTATGTCAAGTTCGCCTGCTTCGTTTTCGATGTATACTTTTAGTTTTACAAGCGATCCGACAAAACTTTTTCGCGTGTTAATGTCAGTTTTCTCATTTTCTGCCTCCTGCGTTTTGGGTATGCCTGAATTATAGCATAGCAGGTTGGAAAAAGCAATTAATGGAAATTGAAATCGAACGGTTGAAATTGAACGGGGGACAGAGACCGGTTTTGTTTGTTTTTTGTTTTCCTTTATTAAGGCGGAGCAAAAATCAATAAAGGAAACAGCAAAACCGGCCCAAAACCGGTCTCTGTCCCCCGTTTCATTTTTTTAAATATGTAGAATATTGCCGCGAAAGTCTGATAAATCTGCTTGATCGTGTGTGATAATTATGATTGAACCGCCATTATTCAATAAATTGTCCCTGATGAACTGAATTGACAGGTCGCGGGTGGCTTGATCGAGGCCTTTGAGCGGCTCGTCGAGTACGGTGAGAGAGACGCGTGAGCCTGAAGAAATGATTGACCGGGCAAGAACCGCCGCGCGAGCCAGGGCAACGCGTTGACGCATTCCGCCTGACAGCTCGGCGGGGTATTTATTGCGGTCGTCCGGTTCGAGGGCAAGAGCGGCGAGAAATGAATCCGCCAGTTCAGCTGCCTGCGCAGATGGGAAACGGTGAGGATCCGCAGCGAGAGTTACGTTTCCGAGCGCGGTTTTCCAACCGAGCAGACGGGGGTCCTGGAAGAGAAAAACAACGTTGTTGTCAACTCCCGATACGGTGCCGGCTTCGGCGTTTTCGAGGCCGGCA
Organism: Clostridia bacterium; assembly: GCA_017963755.1. Lineage (GTDB taxonomy): Bacteria > Bacillota > Clostridia > UBA1212 > UBA1255 > UBA1255. Next base: position 12,582 of record JAGCTF010000176.1, read on the forward strand.
AGTATGCGCGCGAGTGTGGTTTTGCCGGAGCCTGATGGACCGGTCAGGCACGTGACGCCGTCGGGAATTGTTGCCGAGTAGTTTTCAAATATGATGTTCGAGCCGAAGCGCTTTGTGAGGCCGTTGATCTCAATCATGTTGTCCATCCTCCGTTGATTCTGCGTTTTTCGTGTTCCGGCGGGCGGCATTTAAGCGCGTGAAACGGGTGACAGAGAACCGTATCAGCGCCTCCATAATTACACTCAAAATAATTACCAGAGTTGTCCAGGCAAACAGGTCGGACATTTCAAGATAAATTTTGGACTCGTATAATTGACGCCCGATCGAGAGCTTGGGCAGGCAAAGTACCTCCGCCGCGATACCCGACTTCCACGCGAGACCGAGTGCGGTGAGAATTGACGACAGGTAGGCGCCGATCGACGACGGCAGATACACGTGGAGCACGGTTCTGAGCTTCCCGAAGCGGTATGCTTTGGCCATTTCGAGAAGGTCCGGATCTGTCGAGAGCAGCGCGGTCCTGAGCGAGTCCCAGATGATAGGAGTCACGAGGAGGAAAACTATGAACGACGGAATGTTGTTTGCCGGGATCCATACGAGGGCAAGAATGATGAAAGATGCGACGGGGGTCGCTTTTATGATCCGCCCCAGGGGGGCAACAAATGCGGAGATATGGCGTGACCATGCGCTTAGAGCGGCGAGGATCGTGCCGGCGGCAATTCCGGAAATGTACCCGATGAGTATCCGGAGGATCGTTGACCCGGTGGCTTTCCACAGTGCCGCTGTTCCGATCAGTGCAAACAGGCGCCGGAAAACTGATAGCGGAGAGGGTAGAAGCAGTTCGGAATTTACTCTGAAAGCCAGAAGCAGCCATAGCCCGATCCAGAAGGCGGCGACTGTGACAACAGCCAGAATGATTTCTGCTGCTTTTCGTAGCGATGATTTCTTTTTCGGCGGGCAAAATCTTCGTGTTTGCGCGTTTCTTTGGCTTTTTTTCATAATTTCAAAGTGCTCCCGAACGGGGGACAGAGACCGGTTTTGGGTTGCGAACGGGGGACAGAGACCGGTTTTTGACCGGTTTTCGGGTGAAATGGAACGGTGTGGAACGGGGGACAGGTACCGGTTTCGCAATAACGTGTTTTTTTACGCGTTATTTCTGTTTTCGGTAAAATCAGAGAATTTCAGGAAAAATCCGGTAATCTCCGGTAACATCCGGGAAAATTCGGTAATATCCGGAAAAATCCGGAAAAGTCCGGTACAAGCCTGAAATGGCACTTCAAAAACCGGTCTCTGTACCCCGGTTCACATAAAAATTATTTGAGGTAATACAGGTCGTTTCCGGGCATCGAACCGCCGACAGAAGCAGGATTCGCGGCAAACAAAACACCATAAAACTCGGAAAGAATCGAAACCATGTTGTCACCGTCGATAAAAACGATGTTGCAGTTAGGAAGCGCTTTCTTCGCGACCGGCGCGGCGGCAACGATCCCGGCATCGGCGATCATCTGAGCGGCCTCGTCCTGATGCTCATTGACGAAATTGACCGACGCCTTGTAGTCATCGAGGAAACGGTCGAGCACGCTCTTGTGATTCGCGATCACGTCGGTCGACACACTGACGCAGCCCTGGACCGCCTCGCCGCTGCTGACCTTTTTCCACTCCTCGGTCAGATTCAGCGCGATCCTCACATCAGCATTCTTCGAAAGCACATTCGTGACCATCGGCTCAGGCAGCATCCCGAGCGTCACCTGACCGGACACAAGAAGCGTTGCCAGCTCACTATGCTCGGTCTTGTACTCCACCTCGACGTTGTCAAGGCCGTTCTTTTGGAGAATGTAGTTCAGAATATATTCAGGCGTCGAAGCCTGGCCGGTCGCATAAAGCTTCTTCCCGGCGAGGTCGGCAATCGAATTCACGGTGTTGCCCGCTTCGAGCACGTAGAGGACGCCGAGGGTGTTGACGGCGGCAACTTTATATTTTCCGCCGGTCTTGTTGTTGATGACCGCTGCGAGGTTTACGGGCAGTGCGGCGACGTCGAGGCTTCCGCTGATCAGCGCTGCGCGGATCTCGTCGGGCGATGAGTAGATCGTGATGTCGTATTTGCCTGCGCTCGCGCCGCCTTCCTTCGTGTCGCTTATGAGTTTCGCCATGCCCATTCCCGTGGGGCCGGAGAGCGCGCCCACTTTGAGCACGTAATCATCTTCGGGTTCAGACGTCGGTCCGTCAACAGGCGCGGCAGTCTTTTCTGTATCGTTTCCGCCCGCGGGCTTGCACGACGCGAGCATCGCTGCGGCGATAAGTGCAGCTAAGAGCACGAGCGCGATCTTTTTGAGTTTCATTCCTGTCGTCAATTTTTGTTTCATATAGATTCCTTCTTTCTTTCTATCGGCACGTACGCCGTTTCAACCGGCGCCGGTCAATCGTTTTTAATTTATCTGCACATGCGCTTCAGCGCTTCGCAGTCAATTATTTCCACGCGTCCCTCGCTTCTGCGGATGATCCCGGCGCTTTCGAGGCTGTCAAGCGCTCTGTAAAGCGACGCGCGCCCGATGTCAAGCGTTCTTGCCAGACGGCTCATGTTGATCTTAAAAGACGGTACAAAGTCATTGCCGCCGTCTTCGTTTAGATCGCGCTCCCTCTGGTTCGAAACGCTTACGGCACCGTGGGCATCCGCGCATATCCCCCTGCAGAGCTGCTCGAGATACCTGCCCGTTTTCATTTCGGCGTCGGCAGCCGTAAAATCTGCGATCCTGCGGTTCAGAAAACGCACTTTTCTTGAGAGGTAGGCAATGTAGCTTTCTGCGAAATCCGGGTTCTCCCTGATCATCTGCCGGACGGTCTCGCCGTCAATGAACCAGATCTCGGAGTTCGAGGCGGCAACGATCTCCGTCACTGCGCCGTTGCCTTCTTCGCCTTCTGCTGCGAACAGTCCTGCGATCCCGAACACTTCGCCCGGACCAAGCGTGTTCAGCAGGACGGATTCGTCGCTGCGCCTGAACACGTTTACTCTTCCGCTTCGGACAATTCCGACGGCTTTTTTCGGTCCGTCCGGATCGTAGATCCTTGCGCCTGTTTCGAAGACGGTTGTGTTAATTACCGCTCCTGCCGCCAGTTTTTTGATTTCTTCTTCGTTCGCCGCTTTGAAAAGTGAGTTTCTTTTCAGCAGTTCCTCCGGGTCGTTCATCGGTCAATTATTTTTCCTTCCGCTGCTTTTGTGGTTTTTGGCTGTTTTTGCTATGCGCCGGGGCGTTTTGCAAAACTGTCTCATTTGAGACAGTTGAATTATATCACAACATATTATGTTTTGCAATAGGGTGGAAGTGGAACGGGGGCCAGAGACCGGTTTTCCACAGATTGAGCGGGGGACAGAGACCGGTTTTGGGGATTTTGAACAGTGGTGAAACGGGGGACAGAGACCGGTTCCGCCCCGGCCGCCCGTTTTTCCCCGATATTACGCGCGCTGGAAATACCCGGAAATAACGGGAAATATCCGGCAAATTCGCCTAATAAGCCGCGCTTTCGGGCGGCCGGGGCATCCGCGCCTGCATACATACTAAGGCGTGGAACCGCCAAAGGCCGTAAACCGGTCTCTGGCCCCCGTTCCAGGCCCCTCCGAACCGGTCTCTGGCCCCCGTTCCAGGCCCCTCCGAACCGGTCTCTGGCCCCCGTTCCGGGCCACGCTCCGGGGCCGCAGCCCTATTTTGGTTTTCCATTTGTATTTCCGCCCCCCGGAGTGTTATAATCACCACGGAGCAAAAGCCGGAAGCCCGGAAGCGCAAAAACGCACCGCAGGCAAGAAAGCGAAAACCTCCGGGAGGTCGTAAAAAATGAAAGAACTACTGCTGGGAAACGAAGCGGTTGCCCGCGGCGCATGGGAAGCCGGAGTACACGTTGTCTCATCATATCCGGGAACACCGAGCACGGAAATCACCGAAACGCTCGCCAAACTGAGCAGCGTCTACTGCGAATGGTCGCCAAACGAAAAAGTAAGCGCGGAAGTTGCCATAGGAGCGGCAATAGGCGGCGGAAGGGCAATGTGCTGCATGAAGCACGTCGGACTCAACGTCGCGGCCGATCCGTTGTTCACCGCCTCATACGCAGGCGTCAACGGAGGACTCGTTTTTGCCGTTGCCGACGACCCGGGCCTGTTCAGCTCACAAAACGACCAGGACTCGCGCTTCTACGCATTGTCCGCGCACGTGCCGATGCTGGAACCGTCCGACAGCGCCGAATGCCACGAATTTGCAAAAAAAGCATTCGAACTCAGCGAAAAATACGACACACCGGTAATACTCAGGTTGACCACGAGAGTATCGCACTCGCGAAGCCCGGTAGAAGTCGGCGAGCGCACTGTTGTCCCCAAAAAACCGTACAAAAAAGACATTCAGAAGTACGTAATGATGCCGGGCATGGCTAAAAAGCGCCAGGCGATAGTGAAAGAGCGCGACCGCGTTATGACCGGAGAAGCTGACGCGTGGGTAAAACTCGACAACCCCGGCCGCAAACTCGGCGTGATCACTTCCGGAATCTGCTACCAGTACGTACGCGAAGTTTTCCCGGACGCTTCGGTACTGAAGCTCGGTATGATCTACCCGCTCCCCGAACGTTCGATCAAAGAATTTGCAGCTTCCGTCGAAGAACTCATCGTCGTGGAAGAACTCGAGCCTTACATTGAAAATTACGTAAGACAGCTCGGCATCGCGTACGTTGAAGGAAAAAAATATTTCACGCCACTAGGCGAACTCGGAACAGAAAAGATCAGACAGTCGTACTACGGCACGAAAACACCCGCTGCCGAACTTTCCGAAAGCTCCGGGCTGAAACCGGAAGACGCGCCGATGAGGCCTCCCACGATGTGCCCGGGATGTCCGCACAGAGGCGTATTCTACACGCTCTCGCAGCTGAAATTAAGAGTGACGGGCGACATAGGCTGCTACACGCTCGGCGCCGCGGCTCCGTATAAGGCAATGGATGCGTGCATATGCATGGGCGCTTCGATCGGAATGTCTCACGGCATGGAAAAAGCGGAAGGCGTGGCAAGAGCAGAGGCCGGGGAGGGGGACAACGTCTCCGACGGCATCCGCGGGACCGTTGCAGTTATCGGCGATTCGACGTTCATTCACTCCGGAATAACCGGCCTGGTCAATATCGTGTACAATAAAGGCGCCTCGACAGTCATAATACTTGACAACTCGATCACCGGCATGACCGGACATCAGCAGAATCCCACCACCGGAAAGACGATCCGCATGGAAGACACTTATCCCGTTGACCTTACGCTCCTGTGCAAGGCCGTGGGCGTAAACCGCGTAAGAGTGGAAGATCCGTTCGATCTTAAAAAGTTTAAAGCCGCGGTGCTCGAAGAGATCGACGCAAAAGAGCCTTCGGTGATCATTGCCCGCAGACCTTGCGTACTGCTAAAAGGGGTAAATTACGGAAAACCGGTTGAGATCGACGGCGACAAGTGCAGGAAATGCGGCGCGTGCATGCGTCTGGGCTGCCCGGCAATACTGAAAACCGAAGACGGGCGGATGAAGATCGACCGCTCGCTCTGCACCGGCTGTGAATTCTGCGTCCAGATGTGCGCGTTCGGCGCGATCGGCAAAAAGACGGAAGGCGGGGACAATAAATGAAACAGGATTCTCTTAATATTTTGATAATCGGCGTAGGCGGGCAGGGAACGCTTTTAGCGTCAAGATTTCTCGGCGACGTTGCCCTCCGGCTCGGCAGGGACGTTAAAGTTTCCGAGGTGCACGGCATGTCACAGCGCGGCGGAAGCGTTGAGACGTGTGTGAGGATCGGGGAGAACGTAGCATCTCCGATAATTGACCGCGGAATGGCCGACGTTGTCCTCTCGTTCGAAAGCGTCGAGGCGCTGAGGGCGCTCGAATATCTGAAGCCCGGCGGGACCGTCATAATGAACACGCAGGAGATCCTTCCGATGCCTGTCATTTCCGGCGCGGCAGTTTATCCGGACAACGTCCCTGAGCGGCTTTCCGGAGGCAATTTCCGCGTTATCGCGCTTGATGCGTTGTCAATAGCTGAAAAGTGCGGGAGCGCGAAGTGTGTGAACGTGGTTCTGCTGGGGGTCCTTTCCGCCGTGATCCCCGGGATCGCGACCGACGTGTGGAGGCAGAGCCTCGAGAGCGTTGTCCCGGCAAAACTTCTGGAGACGAACAGGCGCGCGTTTGAAGAAGGAATAAAGGCCGCAAAGTAGAATTCTAAGCGGTAATTCTCCGGGCAATATTTTTACTGCATATGTCTGCACCCTGTACGGAATTTGTACAGGGTGCTTTTTTTGCCGTCTTGCAACGGGGGTCAGTGAAACGGGGGACAGAGACCGGTTTTGGTGCGGAGTGAAGCAGGGTGAAACGGGGGACAGAGACCGGTTTACGGCCTTTGGCGGTTCCGCGCCTTAATATGTATGCAGGCGCGGATGCCCCGGCGGCCCGAAAGCGCGGCTTATTACGCGAATTTGCCGGAAATTTCCGCTTATTTCCCGATATTTCCGGATATTTCCCCCGCGCGTAATATCGGGAAAAAACGGGCGGCCGGGGCGGAACCGGTCTCTGACCCCCGTTTCACCCCTGCCCAAAACTGACAAAACCGGTCTCTGTCCCCCGTTTCATGACCCCCGTTGCACGCGTTTCCCTTTGTTGCAAAAACTGACGTTATAATGTATAATACCGCCATAAATTTATTGCCCCGGAGGGTTTGCTATGTCAAAAGGATTCAGAGGCGGCTTCGGCCAGAAAAGCGGCGGCGGAACGAATATGCAGCGCATGATGCAGCAGGCGCAGCAGATGCAGCGCGAAATGGAAAAAGAACAGGCTGAGCTGCAGGAAAAAGAATATGAAGGAAGCTCGGGCGGCGGAATGGTTAAAGTGACCATGAACGGCGCGCATAAAGTTATCGCCATAGAGATCAAACCGGAAGTCGTTGACCCGGACGACGTGGAAATGCTCCAGGATCTTATTGTCGCCGCCATGAATGAATGCGGTGAGAAAATTGACGCCGAAAGCAGCGAAAAGATGGGCAAATATACCCAGGGACTGCCTTTCTGAAACGCCGAAACAGGCTGATCTGACATTTCAAGGGTGATTTATGAGCGTTTACGGTGCTTCAGTCACAAAACTGATAGAAAAATTCGAATCTCTGCCTGGTGTAGGGCATAAAAGCGCCGAAAGAATGGCATTTTTCCTTATGCGCAAAAGCGAAGACGAGGTAAAAGACTTCGCTCAGGCCATCTACGACGCCAGAAAACAGCTGAAATTCTGCACGGTATGCCAGAACATGTCGGATAAAGACGTATGCGACATATGCGCGAACGCCTCGCGCAGCCGCTCCGTCATATGCGTTGTGCAGGAACCGAAAGACGTGCAGGCGATAGAGCGGTCAAGAGAATTTGACGGGACTTATCACGTACTCCACGGGGCAATATCCCCGATGAACGGCGTTGGCCCCGACGACATCCGCATCAAAGAACTGCTGGCCCGGCTGAACGGAGACGTCAATGAAATAATCGTTGCCACAAACTCCGACGTGGAGGGGGAGGCGACTGCAATGTATATTGCCCGTCTTATAAAGCCACTGGGTGTAAAAGTCACACGCATCGCCCGCGGCCTGCCCGTAGGCGGCGATCTGGAGTACGCTGACGACGTCACGCTCGGAGCTGCACTCCAGCACAGAGTCGAAATTTAACACTTAACTGTGACCCGGCGCCGCCGGGTTCATTTTATTTATACGATTTTATTTATACGATTTTATTACTACGAGGATCTAATATGGACTATTTCCTTAGACACTACCCGATACCGCATGAAATGAACGGAAGACTGCTGAAACTCATACACGGTTTTGGCATAAGGCGGGAAGACAGCAAAGAAAAACGCGAAGAAATAATTGACGCGGTGCTCGACAGGCTGTACAGGCTTGGCTACGGCGGTATCGTCACCAACGTTGACAACGACCTTTACCTCGAGAGCGAGGCGAACTGGGAGTCACTCAGGTACGTTGTCCGCAGCGCCAGACGGATCGGGTTCAGGGTGTGGCTTTACGACGAAAAAGGGTACCCGAGCGGAGGCGCGGGCGGTCTGACGCTCAGGGAGCATCCGGAGTTTGAGGCGCAGGCGCTGGTCGAAGTAAAGGCTGAGGGCTGCGAGCCCGGCGGAACTGTCAATATCGCGCTGCCCGCAGGACACGAATGTTTTATTGACGACGGACACGTTAAACTCGCGGAGGGCGGGAAGTCGATTTCGGCAAAGGCGGACAGCGAAGGTGTTGCCCGTGCTTACGCCGTGAAGCGCCTCTACGAGGGCACGCATGCGGAGCACAATGTTTGCGAGTGCAGAAGGTATATAAACGTGCTTGACCCCGGTGCGACGAAGGCTTTTATTGACAACACGTACGAGGCGTACAGGCGGAATCTCGGCGATCTGTTCGGTGAGATCGAGGCGATCTTCACGGACGAGCCGTCGATCATGGCGGCGTACCTCAACGCCGGACTGTACCCCCGCTCGGTGCTGGATCAGTACGATGATACGCTCCCGCTGCTGCCTCTCGTGGTGTGGGACAGGCATCTTCCCGAGAAATACGAGGCGAAATGGGGCGAAGCGCTCCTGCCGAAACTTTCCGAGCTGTTCGGGCCTAAAACTGACGAAAATGCGCAGACACGCTACA